>DATFOL010000145.1:0-15266 GCA_035265545.1 Gemmatimonadaceae bacterium
GGTCGTTCCGGGCGTAGCAAGAGACCGGCGCCGCAGGCGACGGGCTCGCAGCGTGTAAGCCCGAGACGGCCGCCGGAATACCCTCGCGCGACCGACCAGTGCGCGATCTCAAACGAGACATGAGAGTGCGCAAGGAGAGCGCGAGAGCGCCCACTTCGCGCACGATCGTCCACACGTTCGGCATCCATACGGCGGCGAGAGCGCAAGATCGTCCACTCGAATGGCTTACAGCACCGGCAGCAAACCATTTCATCTTCTACGCGGTCTGAAACCTCTCGGAAGCCTGGTCGTAATGCCCACGTTGGAGGGACTGCACCACGCAATCCTCCAGCGTCTGTATCCACAGTCTGCCTGAGAGCCTCCGTCATGAGTCCCACTCTCTCTGCCGCGCTTGGCCTTCTTCTGGCCGCCGGCTCGCTTTCCGCCCAAGGTCCTGGCCCCGGTGGCCCAGGAGGCCCGGGCGGTCCGCCACCCGCTGGCCCGGGAGAGGTGAAGGGCACCATTGTCGATCAGAAGAGCAGCGCGCCCGTGGCGCGCGCCTCGGTCACGGTGCGCAACAAGGCCACCTCCGCGCTCGTCACCGGTGCCATCGCCGGCCCCAACGGCGCGTTCCGCGTGCAGGGGCTCCGTCCTGGCGTCTACAGCGTGCGTCTCACCTTCCTCGGCTTCGCGCCGAAGACGCAGGACGTCACCATCACGCCCGCCGCGCCCATCGTCGACCTCGGCACCGTCCAGCTCACCCGCGTCGCCGTGGCGCTCGGACAGGTAGAGGTCGTCGGGCAGCAGGACGCCGTGACGATCGAGCCCGATCGCAACTCGTACCGCGCCAAGGACGTCGCGCCCGCGGCGACCAACGCGAGCCAGGTGCTCGAGGCCACACCGTCGGTCACCGTCGACGCCGATGGCAAGGTCAGCCTGCGCGGCAACGAGAACGTCGCCATCCAGATCAACGGCCGACCGGCGCCGATCTCCGGCCAGCAGCTCGGCGCGTACCTCAAGAGCCTGCCCGCGGGCATCCTCGACCGCGTCGAAGTCGTGCCGAACCCTTCGGCCAAGTACGACCCCGAGGGCATGGCCGGCATCATCAACATCGTGCTGAAGCAGAACGTCGACCTGGGCATCAGCGCCGGGCTCACCGTCGGCGCCGCGAACAGGGACCGGTACAACGCGTCCGGCAATTTCGGCTACCAGGTGGGGAAGCTCACGACCTTCTCCAACCTGGGCATCTACAACGACAAGCGAGACGTCCTCGGCATCAACAACCGTTTCCGCTACGATGATTCCAGGACCCTCTTCTCGGAGGAGCTGCAGGACATCATCGCCGACAACGGCTTCAGGGGCGAGAACTTCAGCACGAACGTCGACTACAAGCTCAACAAGACCGACGTGCTGACGAACGCCATCTCGATCAACCGCCGCAAGTCTCTCGATGATTCGCGCAACCTCTTCCTCGCGAAGAACGGCACCGGCGCGCAGACCGACTACTACGTTCGCCCGCGCGACAACGCGTCGAAGGGGATCAACCTCGACTACACGGGTGCGCTCAAGCGCACCTTCGAGCCGCGCAAGCACGAGCTGAACGGCGAGGTGCGCCTGAACTACTCGCATGACGAGGACGCGACCTCGCTCTGGCGCGAGTCGGTGACGTCGGGCGGTGTGCCGACGGGCACGCAGGTCGAGCGGCAGACGGAGGACGCGGACGCGGTGTCGAAGCAGCTCACCGCGCAGCTCGACTACACCCGACCGGTTGGCAAGTCCAAGCTCGAGACCGGGTACAAGGGCTATGCGCGCTGGCTCGACCGCGACTACCTGATGATGAGGGACGCGCTCGGTGACGGGCAGTGGGTACAGAGCAATCTGAGCAACGCGTTCGAGTTCAACGAGAACGTACAGGCCGGCTATGCGGTGCTCAGCCACCCTGTCGGCAAGCTCGAGGCGCAGGCGGGGCTGCGCGCCGAGTACGCCGGCCGCGACTTCATTCTCTCCGGACAGAGCTACCCGTACCACTACACCAGCTTTTTCCCGAGCGGCATCCTGAACTACAACCTGACGCCGTCGACTCAGGTGAAGGTCAGCTATTCACGCCGCATCCGGCGTCCGGGGATGCAGGAGCTGAATCCGTTCCCGACCTACTTCGACGTCCAGAACGTCTTCATCGGCAATCCGTCGCTGAACCCCGAGTACACCGACGCGTACGAGCTCGGATTCACCAAGAGCGGCAAGTACGGCAACTTCCAGGTCTCGCCCTTCTACCGCCACACGACCGACGTCATTCGCTTCATCATCGACACGGATGACAGCGTCGACGGCCGCGACGTGACGACGATCAGCTTCAAGAACCTCGCGCGCAGCAACTCGTGGGGCACGGACGTGAACGGCTCGATCCGGATCGGCAAGCGGTTCAGCGGCTTCGCCGGCGGCAACATCTTCAAGCTCGTCACCGAGGGCGGCTCGGCGACGTCGATCGCCGGCACCGACGCGGTGACGTGGATGATGCGCTTCAACGGCACCGCGGAGCTCACCCAGACGCTGTCGCTACAGGGCTTCTACATGTACCGCGCACCGATGAAGGTCGAGGGTGGCCGCTTCTCGAAGATGCAGTTCACCAACTTCACGCTGCGCAAGAAGCTCGACGGCGACAAGGCGTCGGTGAGCCTGCGCGTCCAGGATCCGTTCCGCACGAACAGCTTCCGCGTACAGGCGGGCACGTCGACGCTCACGCAGATCACGGAGCGGAACCCGGGCGTCCGCGGCGCGTTCCTCACCTTCCAGTACAACTACGGCCAGCAGCCGCGCGTGCGGCAGCCGCAGCAGGACCAGCCGCAGCAGGGTGGGGGCGGGTTTGGAGGGTGAGTGACGCGGTGAGTTGGTGAGTTGGATAGTGAGCTAGTTGGGAGCGACGAACGGCCTCGGGAAGCTCTGCCTCCCGGGGCCGTTCGCGCACTCGCGCACCCGCGCACCCGCGCACTCACGCACTCACAGCTTCTCGATCTCCCCCAGCACCGCACGCAGGTGCTCACGCTGCGCCGAGGGCACGTCGCTCGACTCCGCCGCGGCGTCGCGCACGAGCGCCAACCGGCGCCATAGCCCGCGCGTCAGCTCGAACATCCGCGCGCGCTGGCGCGTGAGCAGCTCGCAGCGAACGTGCATCCGCTGCACGACGTCGATCTGGCGCTGCAACAAGGCCGAGAGCTCGCGACGCTCCTCGCTGTCCGGGCTCGACTCCAACGCGCCGAGCTGAGACACTAGGCGGTCGAGCTCTGACGTGCCACCATGCCGGCTGAGCGCGGCGATTTCGCGGTCGGCGTCCCCGATCGCCACTCCGAGCGTTCGGGCGGCGCGCTCCGCCTCGACCCCGAGGTCCGACGCGAAGGGCGGGAGTGACGCCGCCAGCTCGACGATGGCGCGCACGTGATCATGCGCGTCGTCATGTCGCGGCGCGCGGACCGCACCCGCACGGGCGGACAGCATCCCGGACAGCCTCGGCTCACTCCAGCCGCTGGACGGCGCGGTCGAGCCGAAGAGGAGCCGCAGCGTCTCCGGCCAACTCGCGCCGTGCGAGCGCGCCCACCGCACAGCCATCACGACGGCGAGCCCCGTCCCCACCAGCAGCAGGGCTTCGGCGAGGAGGAATACTCGACGCGCCTGCGGGGCGAGCGACCCGTGCCGCGCGGCCTCGAGCCATTCGCGCACGAGGATCAGCGTGGGCAACCCCGCGATGAACGCGCTGACGGCGATGCGCACCCGTCGAGCCACGCCCGGGAGCGTCGCGTAGAGATCGTTCGGGCGGCGCAGCGCCGCGGGCCACCACATCCCCCACCACTCTGGGGGCCAGAACGAGAGCCGCGCCAGCTCCCGCGCGGGCAGCTCGCCACCGCCGACGTTCCACACGTGCACGGCGAACCCGAACGGGACGATCAGGGCGATGAGCAGCAGCAGCACGGTGTCGCCCAGCGAGTGCGAGGGCCGGAGCGCGAGCGCGGTCCACAACGTGGCCCACAGCAGCGCATATGGACCGAATGCGGGAAGCTCGCGCGCGGGCGCGACGGCGCCCGGCTCGGAGCCACGGGCACGTGCCAGCGCCGCGCGCAGCTCACGCGCCGACTGCCAGCGCTGCGCGGGCTCGCGCGCGAGGCAGCGCATCACGACCGCAGCGATCGGTGCGGCGTCCACCGGCACCAACGGCGCGAGCGGTGGCGGATCGTGCGCGATGCGCCGGCGCATGAGCTGCACGACCTGTTCGCCGGCGAATGGCTCGCGCCCGGCGAGCATCGTGTAGCCCACGGCGCCCAGCGAGTAGACGTCGCTGCGTTCGTCCACCGTGCGCTCGCCCAGCACTTGCTCGGGCGACATGTAGTGTGGCGTGCCGATGGCGACGCCGGACGCGGTGAGGTGATCCTCGCTCGCATCGATTTTGGCGATGCCGAAGTCGGCGAGCAGGGCGCGGCCACTGTCGGCGTCGAGCAGGACGTTCGCCGGCTTGATGTCGCGATGGACGATGCCGCTCCGATGCGCGCACTCCAGCGCATCGGCGAGCTCCGACAGGATGCGATGGGTCTCGTCCACGGAGAAGCGGCCCTCGAGCCGGAGTCGCTCGCCGAGCGAGGCGCCGCGCACGTAGCCCATGACGAAGTACCAGATCCCACCGACCTCGCCGAAGGCGTAGAGCGGCAGGATGCCGGGATGCGACAGCTGTGCGGCGATCCGGGCCTCGCGCCGGAATCGCTCCCGGCTGTCGTGCACCTCGGCGAGCTCGGGCCGCAGCACCTTGATGGCGACGAACCGCTCCAGCGCACGCTCGCGCGCGAGATACACCGCGCCCATGCCGCCCTGGCCGAGTGGCCGCACGATCTCGTACTGCTGCCCAAGGGCGGATTCGAGCATGCGCTGCAGGACGGAATCGCCGGCCGCATCGGACGGCAGCGCGGCTAACGACCGCGCTGCCGCGGCTACCGCGGCCCGCGCGCGCGGCAGGCTCACCGAGTCCTCACCTGCCGCGAGCAGAGAGGCCACATCGGCGCGCAGCGAGGGGTCGTCCGCGCAGGCAGCGTCGAGGTACCCACCGCGCTCGTGCACCGGACGTTCCATCGCCTCGGCGAAGATCGCCTTCACGCGCTGCCAACGCGCGTCGGTCACGAGCCGCTCAGCTCCCGGCGGAGCCAGGCGCGCGCCAGGGCCCACTCCCGCTTCACCGTCGCCGGGGACACGGCGAGCGCCTCGGCCGTCTCCTCGATCGTGAGTCCGCCGAAGTAGCGCAGCTCGACGAGTCGCGCCTGGTCGGGGTCGAGCACGGACAGTCGCTCGAGCGCCTCGTGCAGCGCGAGCAGGTCGACGTCGCCGCTATCGGACGCGTGCCCCGCCTCGACGCCGGCGAGGGTGATCTGGATCGCACCGCCGCCGCGCTTGGCCGTCAGACGCGCGCGCGCGTGATCCACCAGGATGCGCCGCATCACGGTGGACGCGATGGCGAAGAAGTGCGCCCGATTGCGCCACTCGACCTGCCGCTGATCCACCAGGCGCAGATAGCTCTCGTGCACGAGGGCCGTCGCCTGGAGGGTGTGCTCGCCGCCCTCGCGACGCATCGCACGCTCGGCCTGCCGGCGCAGCTCGTCGTATACCGCCGGCACCAGGCGATCGGCGGCCGACTGGTCGCCACGACCCCACGCGAGAAGAAGTCCAGTGACGTCGGGCGCTGACGTGCTCGAAGGCGGTTGCTCTGGCGAGTTTGACATGCGCGCGCTGCGTTCGGTGGCTGAGCCGCTCGGCGGTGGATTCTCGCGTCCCATGGGGGACAGATCACCTACACCGGAGTCACCATCATGTCGCAGACACTCGAAACTCCGCCAGTCGAGCGGGAGGCGGAGCCCTGGGTCGCGCGGCCCGAGCCGGCCGGCCCCACGCGCGAGGGCCAGTACGTGCCGTTCGGCAACGTCGAGACACGGAATGGGCTGCAGGCGCGGGTTGAGATCCCGCTCATGATCCGAGCGCTCCGGCTTCCGCACCACGCGCGCATCCTCGAGATCGGCTGTGGGCGCGGCGTGGCGCTCCCCGTGCTCGCGGATCATCTCGATCCCGTCGAGCTCGTAGGGCTGGACATCGATCCCGCGCTGCTCGCCGAGGCGCGGGCGCGGATGCAGGCGGAGCACGTGGACGTGGCGCTGACCGAGGGCGACGTGCGCGACCTTCCATTCGCGTCTGGCTGGTTCGATCTCGTGATCGACTTCGGCACCTGCTACCACGCGAGCGACACGATGGAGGGACGACGGACGGCATTGTGCGAGATCGCGCGCGTGCTGTGCGACGGCGGCCTCTTCGTGCACGAGACGCGCATCGCGCAGCGTCTGGCGCATCCGGTGCGCTCGCTCGGTCGCTCGCTGCCGTGGCGGGCCGTGCCCTCGCTGGTGCCAGACCGGAGCGCGGTGCTGTGGGGCGTTCGGAGGAAGACGACACCGTAGTGGGGTAGTGGGTGGTGGGGCGACGACGCCAGCGGTCACCCACTACCCACCACTCATCACTCGCCACGGTTCCTCGCGCTGGCCCGGTACGCCGAGACAGATTCCGGCGTCTCTCGCCGCAGGCCATTGATGTCGATCCGCGGTTCGCTGCTCGCGCTGTTCGCATTGCTCGTGTCCGCCCTCCCGCTCGGCGCCCAGTCCGCCGTGCCGATGCCCGCGTTCGACCCATCGGGCATCGACCGGAAGTACGGGGCGTGCACGGACTTCTTCATGTTCGCCAACAATGGCTGGATCGAGCGCAACCCGATCCCGCCGGCGTTCTCGAGCTGGGGGGCGTTCAACGAGCTCACCGAGCGGAACACGCTCGTGCTGAAGAACATCCTCGAGCGCGCCGCGGCGCAGGAGGCGGTGGCCACCGACTCGGGCGCGCGCAAGCTGGGAACGTTCTACGCGACCTGCATGGACTCGGCGGCGGCCGAGCGTGCGGGGATCGAGCCCATCGCCGAGGAGCTGCGGCGCATCGAGTCCATCACCGATCGGGCGCAGCTCGGGGATCAGGTCGCGCGCATGCATTCGCTCGGCTATGGCGGCGCGTTCGGCTTCGGCTCCACCGCGGATCCGCGCGACGCGCGGCGCTCGATCGCGTACGCCACGCAGGGCGGGCTCGGGCTTCCGGATCGCGACTACTACCTCCGCGTGGATGCGGACGCGCAGTCGCTGCGGGCACGGTACGGCACGAGCATCGCGGCCATGTTCGCGCTCGCGGGCGACTCCGCACAGATCGCTGCGGCGCGCGCGGCGCGCGTGCTCGACCTCGAGACGGCGCTGGCGAAGGCGCAGCTGTCGCGTGTCGCGCTGCGCAACCCTGGCACGCGGTACCACCACCTGAAGGTCGCCGAGGCCAGTGCATTGATGGCGGGCTTCGATTGGAGTCGGTACTTCGGCACCCTCGGGCTCGGCCAGGTGGCGGAGGTCACGATCAACGCGCCGCCCTTCTTCAGCGCGCTCGGCACGGCGCTCACCACGCGCCCGCTCGAGGACTGGAAATCGTATCTCCGATGGACCGTGCTGTGGCGGAGCGCGTCGCAGCTCGGCACCCCCTTCGTCGACGAGTCGTTCCGCCTGTCGTCGATGCTCACGGGCGCACGTGAGCCGCAGCCGCGCTGGCGGCGCTGCCTCGTCGCGGCCGACCTGTCGCTGGGGGATGCGCTCGGCCGCGAGTACGTGAAGACCGAGTTCACCCCCGCGGCCAAGGCGAAGATGCTCGAGATCGTGGGGAGCCTGCGCGCGGTGCTGCGCGAGCGGATCTCCCGGGCGGACTGGATGAGCGAGCGCACCCGCGCGCAGGCGCTCGCGAAGCTCGAGGCGTTCAACCAGAAGATCGGGTACCCCGATCGCTGGCAAGACTACGCTGGGCTCGACGTCCAGCGGGATTCGTACGCCGCCAACGTGCGTCGTGCGCGCGCCTATCAGGTGCGGCGCGACGTGGCGCGGATCGGGAGCCCGGTGGACCGGGACCAGTGGCTGATGACCGCGCCCACGGTGAACGCCTACTACAGCGCGTCGCTGAACGAGATCGCCTTTCCGGCGGGCCGGCTGCAACCGCCCTTCTTCTCCGTGGAGTACGACGACCCGGCGAACTATGGCGGCATCGGCGCGACGATCGGTCACGAGCTCTCGCACGGCTTCGACGACTCGGGGCGGAAGTACGACGCGGTGGGCAACGTGCGCGACTGGTGGACGGCCGAGGATGCGCGCCGGTATGGTGAGCGGGCGAGCGTCGTCGAGCGTCAGTACGGCGCGTACGTCGTGCTCGACACGCTCCGCATCAACGGGCGCCTCACCCTTGGCGAGAACATCGCCGACGTGGTGGGGGTGTCGATCGCCCACGAGGCGATGGGGCGTGCCATGCGCGACAAGCCGCGAACGACGATCGACGGCTTTACGCCGGCGCAGCGATTCTTCCTCGCGTACGCGCGAGCGCGGCTCACGGTGCTCCGCCCGGAGGCCGCACGGATGATGCTGGCGACCGATCCGCACTCGCCGGGCCGGTTCCGCGTGAACGGGCCGTTGTCGAACATGCCGGAGTTCGCGGAGGCGTTCGGGTGCAAGGAAGGGGATGCGATGGTGCGGCCGGCGGGGGCGAGGGCAAGGATCTGGTGAGGCCCGAACGGCCGTGAGTTGGTGAGTTGGATAGCTAGTTAGTTGGTCGGTTGATGGGTGAGTTCACTACGACTGGCTACGAACCAGCCTGGAAGTCCCTTCGAGGGATCTCCAGGCTGGTTCGTAGCATGTGCCGTCCAACTCACCTAAAAACCGACCAACGAGCCCACGATCAAACTCACCAACTCACCGCTGTACAGGCACTCACGCACTCACGGCTTATTCAGCTCCCTGATCCAGATGTTACGGAAGCTGATCGGCGGGCTCGGGTCGCCGTGCGACTGGAGCTTGATCGGCGCCGGGCCGTGCGCGGTGTACTTCGGCGGGCCGATGTACGGGGTGTGCCCCTTCAGCTCGTAGTGGCTCTGCACCAGCACGCCGTTGTGTAGCGCGGTGACGTAGGCGGGTGACTTCAGGGAGCCGTCGGCGTTGAACCGCGGTGCGGTCCAGATGATGTCGTAGACCTGCCACTCGCCGGGCGGTCGCATTGCGTTGACGAGTGGTGGCGACTGCTTGTAGATGCTCGCTGCCTGGCCGTTCACGTAGGTGGTGTTGTCGTAGGAGTCGAGCACCTGGAGCTCGTATCCCATGTCGCCCGCACCCGTCGAGGCGAGGAAGATGCCGCTGTTTCCGCGCGCCTGGCCCTTGCCGGTGATGCCGGTCGGGATGCGCCACTCGATGTGCAGCTGATAATCCGTGAACGAGCGCTTGGTCTCGATGCCCCCGACGGCCTTGTTCACCGTCATGACGCCGTCCGCGAGGGTCCACGTCGCGGGCGACTTGTCCTTCATCAGGACCCACTCGTTGAGGTTGGTGCCATTGAAGAGCACCACGGCATCGGATGGGGGCGCGCCGTTGGCGCCAGGCTTGACCACCGGAGGCACCGGCGTCCACACCTCGGTCTCCTCGGGGCGGGGCTGAGCGGCGGGTGCGGCCGCGGAGGGCGACGCGGGCTGCTGCTGCGCGCCAACGGCGAGAGGAGGGGCGCCGAGCGCGGCGAGCGCCAACAATGACAGACGGGTTCGCATCGAGGGAGATCGTGAGGATGAGTGGTCGGTGGCTCGACGAACGCAGATTGCGCAAGCGCGGCAGGGCATGTCAAGAACGCGGGTACGCCACGGATCGCTGAGACGGCGTGACCGCCCGTGCTGGCACCAGGACCTGCACGACCACGTAGGTTAGCCATCACCACCACGAGGACCGACCGTACGCTACGTGCTGAAGCAAAAGCTCCTGTCGTGGGGCGACGACTACTACATCCGCGACGATCAGGGCCGTGAGGTCTACCTCGTCGACGGCAAGGCGTTCAGCCTCGGGGGTCAGCTCTCGTTCGAGGATCTGGCGGGGAACGAGCTGGCGTTCATCCGTCAGAAGCTGCTCAAGCTTTCGCCCACGTACGAGATCCATCGCGATGGCGAGGTCGCCGCGGTGGTGCAGAAGAAGCTGTTCACCCTCTTTCACCATCGGTTTACCGTAGACGTGCCGGGGCCGGACGATCTCGAGGCGAAGGGCGATTTCCTCGACCACGAGTACGTCTTCAAGCGTGGAGACCGGGAGGTAGCGACGGTGTCGAAGCGCTGGCTCTCCCTGCGCGACACCTACGGCATCGAGATCGCCGAGGGGGAGGACGACGTGCTCATCCTTGCCAGCGCCGTGGTGGTCGACCAGGCGTGTCATCCGGACGACGGCGAGCGCCACTGAGGGGCTGCCGCAGGCCCGGTTCTAGCGCGGTCCCGGCACGCCCGCTACAATCGCCGCATCCTCCAACTGGAGCGCTCCATGGCCGTCGTTCGTGACCTCCTCGCCCGCAAGGGGACCGACGTGGTCTCCATCACGCCAAACGCCTCCGTGCTCGAGGCCGCGCGCCTGATGAACGATCGCAGCGTCGGCGGCCTGCTCGTGGTGGACGAGGCGGGCGCGCTGCTCGGGATCTTCACGGAGCGCGACATCCTGCGCCGCGTGGTCGCCGCCAATCTGTCGCCCGAGGCGACGAAGGTCGCCGACGTGTTCACGCGCGACATCGTGACCTGCATCCCCGAGACGAGCGTGGACGAATGCGGCGCGATCATGTCGAACCGCCGCGTACGTCATCTCCCCGTGGTCGACGCACGCGGCTTGCACGGCGTCGTCACGATCGGCGACCTGCTCGCCCACCGCGTGTCGGACCAGGAGACGACGATTCAGCATTTGAATTCGTATGTGTTCGATATGAGGTGAGGCGGCGCGCGCGATGCGCGTGCCGTTCGTCGGTTCACGGTTCGTCGGTTCTCGGCCGGCCTTGGGATGCAGGAGCTTCCCGAGGCCGGCTGTCTACTGAGAAACCGTCAACCGACGAACGATTCTGCCACGGTTGGTTCCCCCGCGCCGAGCCCCCGTCTTGATTACCCGGATGCCCCAGCCCGACAGAATCCGCACGCGCTTCCTCGTCGTCGGCAGCGGGATCGCCGGCCTCCATACGGCGTGGCGCGCGTCGCAGCACGGCGACGTCCTGCTCCTGACGAAGCGCTCGCTGTTCGACAGCGCGACCGCCTACGCGCAGGGAGGGATCGCGGCGGCGCTCGGCGCGGGGGATTCACCGACGCTCCACCGGCGCGACACGCTCGCCGCGGGAGCGGCGCTGTGCGACGCGGCCGCGGTGGAGGTGCTGGTGGAAGAGGGGCCGGCGCGAGTGCGCGAGCTGCAGACCGCGGGCGCCGAGTTCGATCTCGACCCGAGCGGTCAGCTCAAGTTGGGCCGCGAGGCGGCGCACTCGACCAACCGTATCGTGCACGCGCATGGCGATCAGACTGGCGCCGAGGTGGCGCGCACGCTGATCGAGCGTGTGCGGGCGAGCAAGCGTATCCGGGTGCTGGAGCGCGCACGCGTGCTCGACCTCGTGGTCGCGCGCGGCGCGGCCGTGGGCGTGCGGGCGAGCATCGCAGGCAAAGCGGTCGAGATCATCGCCGACGCGACGGTCTTCGCCACGGGCGGCTCCGGCCAGGTCTACCGCTACACGACGAACCCGATGGTCGCCACGGGCGACGGCTACGCCATCGCGCACCGCGCCGGCGTCACGCTCGCCGACATGGAATTCGTCCAGTTCCATCCGACCGCGCTCGACACGCCGGAGAACCCGCTCGCGCTCATCTCGGAGGCGGTGCGCGGCGAGGGCGCCATCCTCGTGAACGAGAAGGGCACGCGCTTCATGCTCAAGGAGCATCGCGACGCCGAGCTGGCGCCGCGCGATGTGGTATCGCGCGCGATCTACCGCGAGCAGAAGCGGCACCGCGTCTACCTCGACGCGCGGAAGCTCGGCCGCGGCTTCACCAAGCGCTTCCCGGGGATCTTCGCCCTCTGCTCGGCGCGCGGCATCGACCCGCGCAAGGACCTCATCCCCGTGACGCCCGCCGCGCACTACATGATGGGCGGGATCGTCACGGACCTGATCGGCCACTCGAGCATGCCGCGGCTCTACGCGGTCGGCGAGGTCGCGCGCACGGGCGTGCACGGCGCCAACCGGCTCGCGTCGAACTCACTGCTCGAAGGGCTCGTGTTCGCCGAGCGAGTGGCGCGTGACCTGGCGAACGTCGCACTGCTGAAGTCCGAGCCCGCGGCGAAGCAGTGGGAGGTGCCGCCGCTCGCCGACCGCGGCGCGGCGCACGTGGCGGCCGAACGAATCCGTGCGGTGATGTGGCAGCATGCGGCGATCACCCGCACGGCCAAGGGGCTGCGCGCCGGGCTCGCCGACCTGATCGACATCGAGCAGCGGCTCCCGGCCGGCGCCACCGAGGAGGCGAACCTCGTGCAGACCGCGCGACTCATCACGGAGGCAGCGCTGCTGCGAAAGGAATCGCGCGGCGGACACTATCGCAGCGACTTCCCGCGCGCGAAGAGCGTCTGGCGAGGGCGGCACATCGAGATGTAGGCGCGGCGTAGCCGCGCGCGTTCGTCGGTACACGGTTTCTCAGTAGACGGCCGGCCTCGGGACGCAGGAGCTGCCCGAGGCCGGCCGAGAACCGACGAACCGTGAACCGACGAACCGTGAACCGACGAGCCGAGCGCGCAGTGCGCCTCAGCGCATGTCCCGCCGATCCTCGTCGCGCACGCGCGCCGTGCTGTTCTTGTCCACCTCCACGCGCTCGCGCCGCAGGTCGGCCCCGACGGTCTCGGTGTCGCGCACCGCCGTCTTGCGGATGATGATCTCCTCGGTGGGGACGAGCCGCTTCTCGACCACGGCTTCCTCGCGCATCACCGGCACGCGGATCTCACCGTCGTTGATGCGGATGTCGCCGGTGTTGGCCGCGTCGGCGTTGAGCGGCCGCCGCTCGACGGTGACCTCCTCCCGAGTGAGCGGCACCTCCTGCTCGACGTGACGGGTCTCGACGTTCTTCCGGACGCCTACCTCGCCCGCCGGCACCTGGCGCTTGCCGACGGAGAGCTGCTCCTCGCTCACCGTGAGCCGGTCGGCCTCTTCCATGCGCTGGCGCGCGAGCTCGGCATCGTCGCGCACGTCGCGATCCCGCCCACGCGTGAAGAAGCCGCGGTCGTTGAAGTGGTCGTGATCGTAGAAGTCACTGCCGCCCGTCGCGCCGGCGCCGATCGTGCCCGCCGACATCGCGTCGCCCGAGGTGAACTGCCTGCGCAGCTCGAGCTCCTGATCCCGCGTGAGGGAGCCCGCTTCGTACGCCGGCAGCGTCGCGAAGCGATCCGCGCTCAGGTTGTTCACGACGACGTTGTCCCCGTCGTCGTCGATCCGCGCCGTGCCGATCGGGATCAGTACGTCGCGATCGTTCCGCGATCCGCCGAAATCGTCGTCGAGCCGGACCGCGAGATAGCGCGTGCGCATGCTCCCGGTGTCGACGATCAGATCGTGCACCTTGCCGACGTCGGTGCCGTCGGCGGAACGAACCGTCCAGCCCCGCGGATCGGGATAGCCTTCCGCGACCTCGTAGTCGCCGAGATCCTTCAGCGCGGCGACCTGCGGATTGTCGCTCGGGCGCTGCCGATCGTGCTCGCGCCGCTGCTCGTCCATGTCGTAGTCCTTCGCCATCGATGCATCCTCACAGGCTTGGACGGGCGCAACGCGCCCGCCATCGGTTGAGACTGATGCTGGTCAGCGCGGAGACGCTACTGGCCTACCTTGGCCTGCAGCGCGCGGGCGCGCTCGAGATGCTGCTGCACGTCCGGGATCGCCGCGGTGATCATCTGCTTGAGATCGGCGTTCTGCGCCTGGTTCTGGGCCTGCTGCAGGAAGTTCAGCGTGTTCTGGTGCCCGGTGACCTGGCCGTCGATGTACGCCCGGTCGAAATCGGCGCCGGATGCCGCACTCTGGAGCTGCGAGCTCATCGCCGTGTTGGCGTTGACCACCGAGTCGCGCATCGCCGCATTCGTCGCCGCGGTCTGCCCGCTGATCTTCACGCCTTTCTTGTCCAGCGCGGTGTGCGCGGTGACCATCTCGCGCGCGTACGCCTTGACGTCGGCATTCGACGCCTTGGTCTGCGCGATCTTGCCCGCGGCGATCTCGCCCGCGTTCACCTCGTGAATCACGTTCGCGATGTCGGGGTCGGCGAGCGTCGCGGTGCTCGATCCGGCGTTCGCGCCAGCCGTCGCGCCCGTCGCGCCGGCCGCCATGTTGTTGTTCGCCATCGCGCCACCGGCGCTGTCCGTCACGGCGCCGCTGGCGACCGCGGTGGAGTCGGCGCGCGCCGCCGCCGTGTTGTCGTTGTTGCGCCGGCCGAAGATGAACCAGAGGACCGCCAGCAGTACCAGCAGGCCGAGCAGCATCGGCCAGATATTGCGCCCTTCCTTGCGTTGAATCGGGATCTCAGCCACGTGACTACCCTCTCTCAGAGTCGGTGTGCGCGCCGCGAGATGCGGCGCGCGTGATGCGACGAAGGCAATCGCCGGTCCAGCGCGATGCCGCTCCGCGATCAGAGCCGGTCGGTCGTCTCGTCGACGTTGCGATTCGTGGTGCGCGTCCGCTTCGTGTCGATGTTCTCGTCGACGTCGAGCGTCTCCTTGCGCAGATCGGCCGCGACTTTCTGCGTGTCCGCGACCGCTTCCTTGCGTACCACCACTTCCTCGATCGGCACGGTGCGCTTCTCGACGACGGCTTCCTCGCGCATCACCGGCACGCGAATCTCCTCCTCGCCGATGTCGGAGATGTTGGCGTTCGCCGGGTCGGCGCTGAGGGGCCGGCGCTCGACGGTCACTTCCTCGCGGACGAGCTCGACCTGCTCCTCGACATGCCGCGTGTCGACGTGCTTGCGGAGCGCGACCTCGCCCTCCTGCACCGTGCGCTTGCCGACGGCGAGCTGTTCCTCGGCCAGCGTCAGACGACGCTCCTGGCCGTGCTCGAACGCGTCGCGCGCATAGTCGCGCACGTTGTCCCAGTTGTCCGTGCCCGCGCTCGTCCAGCCGCGACGCAGGTCGGGCTCGACTTCCTCGAAGGAGCGCCCCTCGTAATCCGGATTGAAGCCGGCGACATGACCGAGATGGTACGCGGGCCGCGCAGTATCGTAGTCGCGTCCGCCGGTCTCCGAGAATCGCTGGCGATAGTAGTTGTCGTCGGTCGCGTCGATGTTGCTCGCTGCATCCGCAGCGGCCTTGCCCGACCACCACCCGCCGGCTGCGCCGGCGATCGCACCGATGACCGTTCCGACGGGCCCT
>DATFOL010000146.1:0-26935 GCA_035265545.1 Gemmatimonadaceae bacterium
ACGCCCCAAGCGTCATCGCCGTCACTCGCATGAACACGTCGGCCGGGTTCACCGGATCGGCGATCTTCCGGCGGAGCGCGAGTCGCCGGCCGCGTCGCTTCGGCTGCGGCCGGTCGGGGAAGACGAGGCTCGCCGCATACGTGAGCGCTCCGTCCAGCACGATGCGTCCGGCGCGCGAGTCGCGCGCCTGCTCGCGGAGCACGGCGTAGGTGGCACCGAGCACGCCGGCGTAGGCGACCTGGGTCGCTACACCAGTGGCGATGCGCCCGCCGTCGCCCAGCTCGACCCCGATGCGAGACAGTCCGCGCGCCGCCAGGTCGTCCCATGCCGACCGGTGGCGCGCGCCGCCCATGATGCGCGCGAGCACCTCGCGCTCCAGGAGGGTGATCGCGAGGCCGCCGACCATGCCGGCTGCGCCACCACGCAGCGCCGTCTCCAGCAGCCTCCGCTGCCGCCGTCTTTTTCTCGCCATCGCATCCCCTCGTCTGGTTCGCGGATGGCTCCTTGCAGGAGCCGGACCTCAGCTCACGTAGACGACGTCTCCGTCATCGTCCAGCCCGAGCTCCTGCGCCAGCCCGCACACCCCGCAGATCTTCGACGCGATCCACAGCGCGCCCAGCTCCAATTGCACGCTGGCCGATGCCGGCTTGACGACGAGCTTCTTGAAGCTGTACTCGCCGCAGTTCTCGCACGCGTGCGCGCGCGCGATCCGCTCGGCTCGTTCGCGGGTGATCGGCGCCAAGTCAGAGTTCCGTCAGCGGCGGGCCGTCCGGATCGTCGCGGCCGCCGCCGGTTCCGCGTGCGCTTCCCGCCGGGCCACGAGCGCCCGACGCGAGCCGCGGCGGCTCCGGCTTGCTGGACGAGGTCCGTGCGCTCGGCTTGCGCTCCGCCTGGCCCTGCGACGGTACGCCAGGGCTGCCGCCGCGGACGAGCAGCTCACGCAGCGATCCGATCGCTCCCATTACCCCCGTCGCCTCCGCGGGGAGGAAGATCGTCGTGCCCGCGCCCTCGGTCATCTTGGGCAGCGCTTCGAGATACTTGATGCCGAGCAGGTACATCGCGGCCTCACCCTCGGGGAGCGCGGCGGCGATGCGCTCGAGTGCCTGCGCTTCGGCCTCGGCCATCGCGAGCCGAGCGGTGGCCAGTCCCTGTGCGCGCAGGATGGCTGCGTCCTTCTCGCCCTCGGCGCGACGCACCTGCGCCTCCCGCACTCCCTCGGACTCGAGGATCGCCGCACGCTTCGTCGCCTCGGCGTTCGTCACCGCGGCGCGACGCTCGCGTTCGGCCCGCATCTGCAGCTCCATCGACTGCTGGATGTCGCGTGGCGGCTCGATCGCCTGCAGCTCGACGCGCGTGAGGTCGACGCCCCAGCCGATCGCCGCCTCCTCGATCACCTCGCGCATCCGCGTGTTGATCGCGTCGCGACTGGCGAGCGTCGCGTCCAGCTCCATCTCGCCGACGATGTTGCGCAGCGTGGTCCGCGTCAGCGTCTCGAGCGCGTACGGCAGGTTCTGCACGGCGTACGTCGCCTTCTGTGGATCGGCGACGCGATAGTAGAGCACGGCGTCGATGTCGATCGTCACGTTGTCCTTCGTGATGACCGGCTGGCTCGGGAAGTTGAGCACCTGCTCGCGAAGATCGATCCGCGTGGTGGACCCCGCGGTGATCTTCTTTCCGCCGCCGACGGCGATCTCGAAATAGCGAACGTCGATCGACCGCGGACGCTCGAAGAGCGGGATCAGGATGTTGAGCCCCGAGCGTGCCACGCGGTGGAAGCGGCCGAGGCGCTCGATCACCATCACTTCGGCCTGCCCGACGATCTTGAACGACGCGAACGCGAAGCCGACGAGCATGGCCAGTATGGCCAGGATGACGATTGTCATGAGTAACTCCAGGAGAGTCGGCTGATGTTACCGCCCGGTGAGAGGGCGGGCAACGCCGAGCATGCCAGGGCGGAACGCAAGCCGTCACGCCGGTGAGGCTCCGGAACGGACGGCCAGCTGAGCACTTCGACCATGCGCAGAACCGTTCGACGCGTCGCCGGCCTCGGCCCGGTGTGCGAGGCATGCCTTTAGCGCGACTTGTCTCGTGCTCGCCGCCGCGCCGACTCTCGACGTCATCCGCCGATGTCCATCCCACGCGACCGCTCGTTCGACAGCTCGCTCGCCATGCTGTCGGACCCATACGGGTTCATCGCGAAGCGCTGTGCGCGGAACAGCAGCGACGCGTTCCGGACGCGCCTCATGCTGCGCAAAGCCGTTTGCGTCGTGGGAGAGGAAGCGTCGAGGATGTTCAACCAGCCGGACCGCTTCACGCGGCGCGGTGCCGTGCCGGTCACGGCGCTCACGCTGCTGCAGGATTTCGGAAGCGCGCACGTGCTGGACGGCGATGCCCATCGGCATCGCAAGCGGATGCTCATGTCGCTGATGACGCCGGAGAGCGTCGCCGCGCTGGTGGATCGTGTCGAGACCGAATGGCGGCGACACGCCCACCGGTGGGAGTCGAAGCGCGAGGTCGTGCTCGCGCGCGAGGTGCAGGATGTCCTCACGCGCGCCGTGTGCGCCTGGATCGGACTGCCGCTCGAGGACCGCGAGGCCTCGCGCCGCGCCCGCGAGCTCGGCTCGATGTACGAGGCGGCGGGGGCGTTCGGTCCGCGCAACTGGCGCGCCCAGCTTCTGCGCATGCGAACCGAGCGCTGGATCCGTGGCGTGGTGGAAGACGTGCGTGCCGGACGCCGGACGGTTCCTGCCGGCAGCCCGATCGACGTGATCGTGCGCTACCGTGGAGCCAACGGTCAGCCGCTGGAGGTGAAGCATGCGGCGGTGGAGATCATCAACCTGCTCCGTCCTACGGTGGCGGTCGAGCGCTTCATCACCTTCGCGGCGCTCGCGCTGCACGACCATCCCGAATGTCGCGAGCGTCTCGCGGCGGGCGACGACGCCTACGCCGAGCATTTCGTGCAGGAGGTCCGCCGCTACTATCCGTTCTTTCCGATGGTCGGCGGTCGTGCGCTCGTCGAGTTCGAGTGGCGTGGGCACCGGTTCACGCCAGGCACCTGGGTGCTGCTCGATCTCTACGGCACCAATCACGATTATCGGCGCTGGGCGGAGCCCGACAGCTTCCTTCCCGATCGCTTCGCGTCGCCGGGAGATCTCACCCACGCGCTCGTCCCGCAGGGTGGCGGGGAGCATCTCACGACCCATCGCTGCGCCGGCGAGGCGATCACGGTCGAGATCGTGAAGCGCGTGGCGCGTCTCATGACGAGCACGATGGACTACGAGGTGCCGCCACAGGACCTCAGCATCCGGATGTCACGGATGCCCGCGATCCCTCGCAGCCAATTCGTGGTGCGCCACGTCCGGCTTCGCCCCGCCCCCAGCCCGTCGCCCGTGCACGCGTAGCGCTCAGCGGAGTACGGCGCCGAGCAGCGCACCGAGCAGCGCGCCGATCAGCACGAGCCACGCCGCGCCGACGCGAAAGCGGATCAGCGCCACCGCGCTCGCGGCGGCGATGAGGATACCGAACGCATCCGCGAGCGCGGTGCGCGCGAGCTGCGCGGTCACGACGACCATCAACGCCAACGACGCGACGTTCACCCCGTCGAGCGCGGCGCGGGCACCAGGCGACGTGCGAAGGCGCGGCAGCAGCACGCCGCTCGCCGCGACGAAGACGAACGCAGGCAGGAAGATGCCGATCGTCGCGATGACTGCGCCGCCGGGGCCGCCCAGCAGGTAGCCGATGAACGTCGCGGTGGTGAACACGGGGCCAGGGGTCACCTGGCCCACCGCGACGGCATCGAGCAGCTGCCGCTCGGTGAGCCAACCCAGGCGCACGACGAGATCGGCGCGCAGGAACGCCAGGAGCACGTAGCCACTGCCGAACAGTACGGCGCCAATCTTCAGGAAGACGAGAAAGAGCGACGTGAGCGCGAACGGCACCGCCACGGCGCCTGCGCCCGCCGCCGGCACGGCCAACGTCACGATGAGCGACCGCGCCTCCGATGCTGGTCGGCGAGTCGCGCTGGCGATCCATGTCGCCGTCCCCGCCGCGAGAAGGACCGCCAGCTCGTGCACACCCCACGCGGCCGCCGCGACGCTCGCCACGCCGATCACCCACAGGGCCCGCGTGCGCAGCGCACTTCTTCCGAGATTCCAGATCGCCTGGAGCACGATGGCGATCACCACCGGGGTCACCCCCGCGAGGATACCGGCGACCGCGGGGAGGGCGCCGAAACGCACGTACGCCCAGGCGAGCGCCGCCACCATGACCGCCGCGGGCACGATGAAGCACGCGCCGGCGACGAGCAGCCCCGCCCACCCGCCGCGTACGAGGCCGATGTGGATCGCGAGCTCCGTCGAGTTCGGACCCGGCATCACGTTGACCGCACCGAGCAGGTCGAGGAACTCGTCGTGGGTGAGCCAGCGCCGGCGCCGCACGATCTCCTCCTCCATCAACGCGATGTGCGCCGCGGGCCCGCCGAACGACACGGCGCCGAGCCGCAGAAACAATCGCGCGATCTCGCCGAGTGACGCGCGTGGGGTGGGCTCGGCGATCTCGGCCATCCTGGAAGCTATTCGTCTCCCCAACGCCCGTGGGCGCGAATACGTTTGGCAAGGGAGCGGCCGCGCCGAGCGATGTCATCGCTCGGCCGCGGGCATGCGCAGAAGCAGGGGAGGACAGAGCATCTCGACGTCGATCACGGGCGCCACGCCGACACGCCACGAAGTCGCAACCGACCCGCTGTTCGACGGTCCGGGTGAGATGCGCGCGCTCTGTCGCGCCTTCGAATGGTCAACGACGCCGCTGGGCGCGTCGAGAGCCTGGCCCCAGAGCCTCCGCACCACGGTGAGCATTCTCCTCGCCTCGCGGAACCCGATGTTCCTCTGGTGGGGCCCCGAGCTGATCCAGATCTACAACGACGCCTACCGCCCCAGCTTCGGGGTGGAAGGACGGCATCCGCGCGCGCTCGGCATGCGCGGCCGCGAATGCTGGACCGACATCTGGGACACGATCGGTCCGCAGATCGAGCAGGTGATGACCACGGGCGAGGCGACCTGGCACGAGGATCAGTACCTCCCGATCGAGCGCAACGGGCGACTGGAAGACGTATGGTGGACCTACAGCTACAGCGCCGTTCGCGACGAGGACGGCCGCATCGCCGGCACGCTGGTCGTCTGCCAGGAGACGACGAAGCGCGTCGTCACCCAGCGGGAGCGCGAACAGCTGCTCGAGGACCGCCAGAAGGCCGAGGAGTCGCTCCGCGAGAGCGCCGCACGCCTCCGCGCCATCTACGACGGCACCTACGAGTACATCGGGCTGCTTGCCCCGGATGGGACGCTCCTCGAAGCCAACCGAGCCTCGCTGGAGTTCACCGGCAGCGCGCGTGAGGACGTGATCGGACGGCCGTTTCACGACACACCCTGGTTCGTTCATACGCCGGGACTCTCGGCGTCCATCCGCAGGGCCGTGACGCAGGCCGCCGCGGGAGAGTTCGTGCGCTTCGAGACGGACGTCCACAGCCCCGCAGGTGAGGTGCGCACCTTCGACGTCTCGCTGCATCCGGTGCGCGACGAGCAGGGCAACGTGGTGCTCATCGTCCCCGAAGGACGCGACGTCACCGAGCGAAAGCACGCCGAGGTAGCGCTGCGCGAGAGCGAGGCTCGCTATCGCGCGCTGTTCGAGTCGATCGACGCCGGCCTGTGCGTGGTGGAGATGCTGCTCGACGAGCGAGGCGAGCCCGCGGACATCCGGTACGTCGAGGTCAATCCGGCGTTCATGCGTCAGACGGGAATGAGCGATCCCTCGGGGAAGCTGCGCAGCGAGCTCGGTCGCGCGTGGGACCCCTTCTGGATGCAGACCTACGCGCGCGTCGCGCGCACGGGTGAGCCGATCCGCGTCGAAGCGCCGATGGCGGCGAATGGCCGCTGGTACGATGCGTACGCCTTCCGCATCGGCCGCGCCGACGAACGGAAGGTCGCCGTGCTGTTCGACGACGTGACGGCCGCTCGCGCCGCGACCGCCGAGCGCGAGCAGCTGCTTCGTGCGCTCGAGGTGGAGCGCACCCGGCTCGAGTACGTCTTCCAGCAGGCGCCCGGCTTTCTGGCGGTGATGCGCGGACCGGAGCACGTGTTCGCGCTCGCCAACGAGGCGTACGACCGGCTCGTCGGCAACCGCGAGCTGATCGGCAGGCCCGTGCTGGAAGCCCTTCCCGAGATCGTCGATCAGGGATTCAAGAGCCTGCTCGACAGCGTGCTCGCCACGGGCACGCCGTACGTGGGGCGCGAGGTGTCCGTGCGCATCGCGCGTACGCCCGGCGCGGAGCCGGAGGAACACTTCCTCGACTTCGTCTACCTTCCCCTCGTCGAGGGCGACGACCCCCGGGCGGGCGTCATCGCGCACGGCACCGACGTCACCGAGCAGGTGCTCGCGCGGCGCGAGGTCGAACGACTGTACGATCTCGAGCAGCACGCACGCACGGTCGTCGAGGAGGCCTACCGGCTCGCTGAAGCAGCGAATCGCGCGAAGAGCGAGTTCCTCGCCGTGATGAGCCACGAGCTGCGCACGCCGCTCAATGCGATCGGCGGCTATGCCGAGCTGCTCGAGATGGGAATCCGCGGGCCCGTCACTCCGCAGCAGCGCGAGGATTTGCACCGGATCCAGACGAGCCAGCGCCATCTGCTCGGCCTGATCAACGAGGTGCTCAACTACGCGAAGCTCGAGACGGGCACTGTCACCTACGACATCGACGATGTCGTGCTGCGCGAAGCCCTCGTCGCGGCGGAATCGCTCGTCGCGCCGCAGGCACGCGCCAAGGGACTGACGTTGACGACGACCGAGTGCGCGTCGGAAGTCGTGGTGCGCGCCGATCTCGAGAAGCTGCGCCAGGTGCTGGTCAACCTGCTGTCGAACGCGGTCAAGTTCACCGACCCGGGCGGCCGCGTGGAGATCTCGTGCTCCACCACCGGCGAGACGGTGCGCGTGCACGTGCGCGACACGGGGATCGGCATCCCGGCGGACAAGCTGCACGTGATCTTCGATCCGTTCGTGCAGGTGCGCGCCGACCTCGCGCGCCGGCACGAAGGTACCGGGTTGGGCCTCGCCATCAGCCGCGACCTCGCCCGCGGCATGGGCGGTGAACTGACCGTCGAGAGCGAGGTGCGCGAGGGGAGCACGTTCACCCTCGAGCTTCCGCGAGCCGGCACGCGCCCGGTCTAACGCGCGCGCCGCTCGGCGGCAAAGGTTCGAAAGAGATACACGAGCGCGGGAACGAGGATCACCGCACCGGCGGCGAGCGCGGCGAGCAGCAGCTCGAGCGTGATGCGCGGTGCCGCGGCGTCGCGGATGGTGAGCATCGGCGGAACGACGTACGGCCGCTGCACCAGTACCCATCCCCACAGGATCAACGAGACCTGCGCCGCGGCCGCCAGGCGGGCGAGCTGCCAGCGTCGACTCCAGATCGCCCACAGCGCGGTGAGCGCGGCCACGGCGACGGTGGCCTGAAACGCGAGCGCGCGTCCCTGCATCAGTGCGCCGACCACCTCGGGCTCACGCACGCGCGCGATGCCGAGCGCACCGAACGCCGCGACGAACATCCCCGCCGCGGCGCCGAGGGCGCGCCGACGGAAGTCGTCGCGCAGTGCCGGCTCGGGCGAGGCGAGCCCCAGATAGACCGCGGCGAGAAAAGCGAACATCGCGAGCGCGAGCACGCCGAGCGCGAGCGGGAAGGGGGCCAGCCACGGCGTGACGAACACCGAGACGAACGACGGTGGAGTGCTGCCGGCCGTCGCCGGCAGGCGCAGCGCCGCGTCGCCGGCCGCGCCGGACGCGATGGCACCGACGATCGTCCCGAGCACGAGCGGGGTGAGAACGCTCGCCACGGCGAACACCCGGCCCCAGCGCTGCTGGCTCGCGTCGTCGCGCGCGCCGTAGCTGCGGAACACGAACGACGACCCGCGCAGTACGATGCCGACCAGCATCAGCGAGAGCGGCACATGCAGCACGGTGCTCAGCGCCGCGAACGCCGCGGGGAAGGCGGTGAACAGCACGACGATGACGAGGATCAGCCACACGTGGTTCGCTTCCCAGATCGGCCCGATCTGGGAAGCGATCAGCGCACGCTGCGCGTCGCGCCGCGGTCCACGGGCCAGCAGGTCCCACACCCCGCCACCGAAGTCCGCGCCACCGGTGAGCGCATAGGCGTTGAGCGCGAGGACCATGATCGCCGCGACGACCTCGGGCAGCCCGACCGCGTCGAGATCCATCAGACGGACGCGCGTGCCGTCTCGCGCACGAGCGAGGCGATCAGCGTCGCCACGATCGCGCCGAGTCCGAAATAGAGCAGGGTGAACAACACCATCGGCACGACGAGACCGGGCATCGGCGTCACCGCGTCCGACGTGCGCATCAATCCCTGCACGACCCAAGGCTGCCGCCCGACCTCCGTGACGATCCACCCTGCTTCGGTGGCGACGAATCCGAACGGCGCCACGATCACCAGCGCACGCAGGAGCCTGTGCTGCTCCGTGTAGTTTCGCCGACGCCACGCGACCCATCCCGCCCAGAGCGACACGAGCGCCATCGCGCTCCCGAGCGCCACCATCGTCTGGAAGGCGAGATGCACCACGGCCACCGGAGGGCGGTCCGCTCGCGGCACGGCGCGGAGGCCCGTCACCTCGGCCGCGGGATCGTGGAACGCGAGCAGCGACAGACCATACGGGATCTCGAGCGCCCAGCGCGTCTCCTCGCGCGTTGCGTCCGGCCAGCCGCCGATGCGCAGCGGCGCGCCACGCTCGGTGGACCACTGGCCTTCGAGGGCGGCGAGCTTCACCGGTTGGGTGAGCGCGACGACACGTGCGCTCACGTCGCCCGAGAGCGGCTGCAGCACCGCTGCCGGCGCGCCGACGAGTAGCGCGATGCCGAGCGCGCGTCGGTGGAAGTCGGGCGCGGCGCCGCGGAGCAGCATCCACGCGTGCACTCCGGCGACGGCGAGGCCCGTCGCCGCATAGGCGGCGAGGAGCATGTGCAGCGCCTGCTGGAACGCCGCGGGGCTCTGCATGGCACCGATCGGATCGACCGTCGCGAAGCTGCCCGCGGCGTCGAGCGTGAAGCCGGTCGGCGCGTTCATCCACGCGTTCACCAGCACGACGAACACCGCGGACGCGGCGCCGCTCGCCGCCACCACCACGCCGGCGGCGAGATGCGCCCGCGGTCCGACGCGCTCCCATCCGTACAGGTACACGCCGAGGAAGATCGCCTCGAGGAAGAAGGCGAACCCCTCGAGCGAGAAGGGCATCCCGATCAGTGGACCGGCGAAGCGCATGAACCCGGGCCACAGCAGCCCGAGCTCGAACGAGAGCACGGTGCCCGAGACGGCGCCGACGGCGAACAGCACCGCCGTTCCCTTCGCCCACCTCCGCGCCAGATCCAGATAGGCTCGCTCTCCCGTCCGTCGCCACCGCCACTCGGCCAGCACCATCATCAGCGGCATCGCGATCCCGATCTCGGCAAACACGATGTGGAAGCCGAGCGAGATCGCCATCTGGGTGCGGGCGGCGAGCAGGTCGGTCACGTCATCGCACGTCGTCGGTCACCGGCACGGCGATGAGGCGGGCCCCCGTGTGCGCCACGCCGGGCATCCGCCGTCCCTGCGCATCGTGCGTCTCCCACTGGGAGTTCGCCACATACACGAAGCGTTCGCCGACCATCGTGCCGATGGTCGGCTCCGGCGCGAGGGCCGGCTGCTGATCGAGCACGCGCGCGGACACGATGCTGTCTCCCGTCGCGTTGAGCGCGAAGCGGACGATTCGCGCCGGCGCGACGTTGTTCTGCACGGCGATGAGCGCGCCGCGGTACAGCACGATGCCGTCGCATCCGAGCGATGTGGAGCCTGGTGCGTCGGGGAGTCGTATCACGGTGCCGTCGGCCACGCGCACTCGGAGGAGCCCGAGCGCGTAGTCGGCCACGTACACGAAGCGTCCGTCGGCCGTGACGGCCATTCCCTGGAGTCCGCGAAACAGCGGATGCCGGAATCGCTCGAGGGTGTCCACGCCGGGACGCAGCCGGTACAGCACGGGCTCGTTGGAATCCGTCACGTACACGTCGCCGCCTGGCCCGAGCGCCACGTCGCCGAGCACGTGGCCGCCGGAAGCGACGGGGAGGTCCCAGCGTCGCTCGACGCGCCCGGTGCGCGCGTCGATCCTGAGCAGCGCGGCAATGCCGCTGTCACCGGCGGCGTAGCCCCCCATCTGCGGAATGCCGGACGTGCTCGCCCAGATCGCTCGGCGCGCCGCGTCCACACGCACCCCTAACATCGCGCCGATGCCCGGCGTACCGGCGGGCCACAGCTCGTGCACCGAGCCGTCCGCCGCGATGCGCGCGAGCGTGCGCCGGCGCACGCTCGCGACGTAGAAGTCACCGGTGCGCGGATCGTGATCCACGCCCTCGGGCCAGAGCGTGGTGTCGGTCGTCTGTCGCAGCACGGTACCGCGCGCGACCGTCGCGCGATTGCGGTCGTGCATCGCACGCACTGCGTCGAAGCCGGGCGCACCACGCAGCGCGGCGATCGCCGAGTCGCTCGCGAGATCGCGTCCGAGCCCAAGGGACGCGTACTGCCGCAGCGCCGCGAGAGCGCCGGCAGTATCGCCCGTCCGCGCGGCAAGGAGCGCCGCGCCCCACGGATACGCGGGCTGCGTCGGCCAGGCCATCGCCGCGCGGAGCGCCTCGGCGCGCGCGGCGACGAGATCGTTCGCGCGCCGCGCGGCGTTCATGCGCCCCCACGCCGCGCGCGCCGCACCAGCGGAATCGAGGGCAGGGATGTTCGGCGGCGACTGCGCACCGCTCCGCAGCGGCGCGAGGAAGAGCAGCATCGCCAGCACGCATCGGGACGGAGTCATGCGTGGGATGGTAGAGGCGAGCACGGCCGGTGGCTAGGCGGAAATTGCGTGGGAAAGCCCTGAACTTCGGTGACTCAGTGACTCAGTGACTCAGTGACTCAGTGACTCAGTGACTCAGTACCAACCGAGTCACCAGCGGCGCGCAGCGCCGCGAAGGTCACTGAGTCACTAAGTCACCGCGCGCGAAGCGCCGCTTCGCGCCGCCCGCCGTGGCGCGCGCCATGCAGCCGTTCGGCTCGACTTGCTTGACTCCGACTAATCTTAGTACTAAGATAAATCCAGCGAACACGTCCCGCGCCGGCCTCGATCGACGGGTGCCGCGACGGCTGACCGATCGGAGAGCACATGAGCATCGAGCTGAAAGGAATCCATCATCTGACCGCCGTCTCGGCCAAGATCCGGGACAACCATCACTTCTACACGGGCACGATGGGTATGCGGCTGGTGAAGCGCTCCGTCAACCAGGACGACGTGAGCGCCTATCACCTGTTCTACGCCGACGCGAAGGGGACGCCGGGCACCGACCTCACCTTCTTCGATTGGCCAGTGCCACCCGAGAGCCGCGGCTCGCGCTCGATCGCGCGTACGTCGCTGCGCGTCGCCGGTGCCGACGCACTCGGCTACTGGAAGGAGCGGCTGGGCGAGCTCGGCGTGCGTGCCGGCGAGATCGAGGAGCGCGACGGTCGCCTCACGCTCGACCTCGAGGACGCGGAGGGGCAGCGCCTCTCCCTCGTCGACGACGGGCACAGCGGCTCGGCGAACCCCTGGGACCGCAGCCCGGTGCCGGCGGAACACCAGATCCGCGGCCTGGGACCGATCGTGCTGAGCGTTCCGGCGATCGGACCCACCGATGGGATTCTGCGCGCGATCGGGATGCGGCCCGTACGCGAGTACGCGCATCCGGAGAATGCGGGCGACGTCGTGCACGTCTACGAGATGGGGGAAGGCGGACCCGGCGCCGAGCTGCACGTGGCAGAGCAGCGCAGCCTGCGGCCGGCGCGACCAGGCGCGGGCGGGGTGCATCACGTCGCCTTCCGTTCGGCCGATGCGGACTACGACGCATGGGCCGACCGCCTCAACACCCTCGGCATCCCCAACAGTGGGAAGGTGGACCGGTACTGGTTCCGCAGCCTGTACTTCCGCGAGCCGAACGGGATTCTGTTCGAGATCGCGACCGACGGACCGGGCTTCGGCGTGGACGAGGATCAGGCCACGCTCGGCGAGAAGGTCGTGCTCGCGCCCTTCCTCGAGCCGCAGCGCGAGCGGATCGTCTCGAACCTGAAGCCGATCGACTGAGGTCGGACGCGGAGCGGCGACGGCGCGCGAGATGCGCTCTGTCGCCGCTCCGCGCGTTCCGGATCCACTCACTCACGAGGTGCGCATGCCCCCCGCCGACGACCGATCCCTCAACGTGCTGATCTTCGGCGCGGCGCTGCGACAGGGATCGCTGAACCACCGTCTCGCCGAGCTCGCGGCGCACACTGTCGAGAGCCGTGGTGCGAGGGTCGACCGGGCGACGATGGCGGAGTTCGACTGTCCCCCATACGACGGCGATCTCGAGTCCGAGGGAACGATCCCCGAGCCCGCGCTCGAGCTCTGCCGCCGGCTCAAAGCGGCCGACGCACTCGTGATCTCGTCACCGGAATACAACGCCTCGATGCCCGGCGTGCTCAAGAACACGATCGACTGGACGTCGCGCGTTCGACCGCAGCCATTCAACGGCAAGCAGTGCTACCTGCTCTCGGCGTCGCCGTCGATGGCGGGCGGCAATCGTGGACTGTGGGCGCTGCGGGTCCCGCTCGAGCACCTCGGCGCGCGCGTGTATCCGGACATGTTCTCGCTCGCGCAGGCGCACGAGGCGTTCGGCGAGGACAGCCGGCTGGCGAACGATCTCCTGCAGAAGCGCTTCGACGACAACATCGGCTGCTTCCTCGACCTGGTCGAGGCGGCGCTGCGTTATCCGGGGCTCAAGAAGCAGTGGGTGGAATTCCTCGGGGAGAAGCCGAACCCGGCGACCGACCGGACGGAGACCAACGACACCGAGGCGGCGTAGTAGAGGCGAGCTGGCACTGCCGCCCCGGCGCCACTGATGTATCGAGTACGGCTGTGCGTGTCATTCAATCACTCCGTCTCGGCGACGCCCGTCTCTCCGAGCGCTCCATGTTGAATGCCGTGCTCACCAGCGCCACGTGGGAGAACGCCTGCGGGAAGTTGCCCACCTGGCGCCCGAGCACCGGATGGTACTCCTCCGCGAGCAGCCCGACGTCGTTGCGGATCGCAAGCAGTCGCTCGAACAGCTGCCGCGCTTCGGCGTGGCGGCCCTGGAGCAGGTAGTTGTCGACGAGCCAGAACGTGCAGGCGAGGAACGCTCCTTCGCCGGGCGGGAGGCCGTCGTCGGTGAGCGCCGAGTCGTAGCGGTAGACGAAGCCGTCGACGAGCAGGCGTTGCTCGATCGCGCGCACGGTGCCGACGATGCGTGGATCCTCGGGTGGAAGGAACCCGACGAGCGGCAGGAGCAGCAGGCTCGCGTCAAGCTCGTTCGAGCCATAAGCCTGCATGAACGAACCTCGCCCTTCATCGAAGGCGCGGGCGCAGATCTCCTCGTGCAGCGAGGAGCGAAGGCCCGACCAGCGCGCGATCGGGCCATCGAGCCCACACAGCTCGGCGCTCTTGATCGCGCGGTCGAGTGCGACCCACGCCATTACCTTCGAGTGCGTGAAGTGCTGTGGATCGCCGCGCACTTCCCAAATTCCATGGTCGGGCTGGCTGCAGACACTCTCGAGCTGCTTCACCAGCGCGCACTCGAGATGCCAGGCGTCCACGCTCTCGGGCATGTTGCCCTTTCGCGCCTGGTGCAGCGCGTCCATCACCTCGCCGAACACGTCGATCTGGAGCTGCCCGTGCGCCGCGTTGCCGATGCGCACCGGTCGCGACCCTTCGTATCCAGGGAGCCACGGCGCTTCCCACTCGAGCAGACGACGCTCGCCGCCGAGGCCGTACATGATCTGCATCTGATCGGGGCTGCCCGCGGCGGCGCGCAGCAGCCAGTCGCGCCAGGCGCGCGCTTCGTCGTAGTAGCCGGCGTCCATGAGCGCGACGAGGGTGAGCGTCGCATCGCGCAGCCAGCACAGTCGGTAGTCCCAGTTGCGAACTCCGCCGAGCTCCTCGGGGAGCGACGTCGTCGCCGCCGCGACGATGCCGCCAGTGGGGCCGTAGGTGAGCGCCTTGAGCGTGAGCAGCGACCGAAGCACCGGCTCGCGATACTCACCGCCGTACCGACACTTCGACGACCAGTCGCGCCAGTACTCCTCGGTCTCGCGCAGCGCGGCGCCCGCGTCGACCGGATCCGGCGGAGGCTTGTGCGACGGCCGCCAGCTCAGCGTGAACGACTTCGACTCTCCCGCGTGGAGCTCGAAGTCGGCGACACTGGTGAGATTCTCCCCGTGCAGCGGGACGTCGGTGTGCAGCACCACCATGTCGGGGCCCGCGACGGCGCGCCAGACGTCGTTCTCCAGCCGGGTGACCCACGGCACGAGCGATCCGTACGAGAAGCGCAGGATCAGCTCGACGCGCATCGCCACCTTGCCGCGCACGCCGACGACAGTGCGCACGAGCTCCGCCTGCGGGCCACCCGGCGGCATGAAGTCGATCACCATGGCCGTTCCCGTCGACGTGACGAACGTCGTCTCGAGGATCAGGCTGTCGCCGCGGTAGCGCCGCTCGGCGCGGACGACCTCTCCGACCGGTGCGATCTGCCAGCGCCCGTGCTCGGGCCCGCCGAGCAGTGCCGCGAAGCAGGCGCCGGAGTCGAACCGCGGCCAGCAGAGCCAGTCGATCGAGCCGTCACGCCCGATGAGCGCGCCGGTCTCGCAGTCGCCGATGAGGGCGTAATCCTCGATGCGCAGCGTCACGCCGAGGTGAATGGGGGTGATGGGTGACGTGCCTCTGCAGCGTGAGCCACCTAACAGAGCGAGAGAAACGGGCTGGCAATTCGCACGATCGGGACCACAGTCGACCGGACGTGCTGGCCGAGTTAGCTTGTGACGAGCGCCAGCTCCTCTCTCCCGCGACGCGACGCATCCCACGATGCCGCACGAAACCACCCTCATCGCGACGGTCGCCGTCGCGTTCGTCGTCGCGCTGCTCTTCGGAGTGCTGGCGGCGCGGCTCAGCCTTCCGCCGATCGTCGGCTACCTCGTCGCCGGCATCGTGATCGGCTCGGCGTCGCCCAGTCTCGGCGCCGAGGGCGGGATCGCGGCCCAGGCGTCGGAGCTCGGCGTCGTGCTGCTGATGTTCGGCGTCGGGATGCACTTCTCGTTTCGGGACCTGGCCGCCGTGCGCGGAACCGTCGTGCCGGGCGCGCTTCTGCAGATGGCCGTCACGGGCACGGTGGGGATGGTGCTCGGCCACCTGTGGGGTCTCTCGGCTGGCGGTGCGCTCGTTCTCGGTCTCTCGCTGGCCGTCGCCAGCACCGTGGTGGTGCTGAAGGGGCTCGAAGCGCGCGACCGGCTCGACTCGCCCGAGGGGCGACTCGCCGTCGGTTGGCTCGTCGTCGAGGATCTCGCGATGGTGATGGTGCTGGTGCTGCTGCCCGCCGTCGCGGGGCTGCTCGGAGGCCATGTCGCGCCGGGCGGCGTCTCGGCGGCGGGGCTGGGCAAATCGATCGTGCTCGCCCTCGGCAACGTCGTCGCCTTCCTCGTGCTGATGTTCGTCGTCGGCCGGCGCGTCGTGCCCTGGCTGCTCGAGCACGTGGCGCGTCTCGGATCGCGCGAGCTGTTCACGCTGACCGTGCTGGCCATCGCACTCGGCGTCGGCACCATTGCCTCCCAGCTATTCGGGATGTCGTTCGCGCTCGGCGCGTTCGTCGCCGGCGCCGTGGTGAGCGAATCGGAGCTGAGCCACCGGGCCGCGGCCGACGCGCTGCCGCTGCAGGACGCGTTCGCCGTGCTGTTCTTCGTCTCGGTGGGGCTGATCTTCGATCCGCGGGTGCTCGTGGATCATTCCGCCAAGGTGCTCGCGCTGTTCGGCGTCGTGCTCGTGTGCAAGCTCCTCGCGTCGTTCGGTACGCTACGCCTGCTCGGCGAGTCCGGACGGTCGGCGCTGACACTCGGCGGCAGCCTGGCGCAGATCGGAGAGTTCTCGTTCATCCTCACGGGTCTCGGCGTGTCGCTCGGCCTGCTCGATCGCGAGACGCACGGGCTGGTGGTAGCCGCCGCGCTGCTGTCGATCACGGTGAACCAGCCGCTCCAGGCGTGGCTACAGCGGCTGCTCGCGCGCGGGGAGAAGAGCGCGGGGCAACGTGGTGAGGAGCAACCGATGCAGCCGGCGCCGGCATTCACTCAGTCCGACTTCGGCGGGTTGGCCGATCACGTCATCCTCGTGGGCTACGGCCGCGTGGGCTCGACCATCACCGAAGCGCTGGACCGTGCCGGCGTGACGCACATCGTCGTCGAGGAGCAGCCGCGTGTGGTCGCGGGGCTCCGGATGCGCGGCGAGCACGCCGTCTCGGGCGACGCGACGCGCGCCGACGTGCTGCATCGCGCGGGGGTCGAGGACGCACGACTGATCGTGGTGACCGCCCCCGAGCCGATCAGGGCACGGCGCATCGTGGAGGTGGCTCGGGAGCTGAACCCCGGGATCGCCGTCGCGGTGCGCACGCACAGCGCGGCGGAGCAGGCGTTCTTCGAGGAGATCCTCCATCCCGGCAGCATGGGGCGCGCGGTGTACGCGGAGCGGGAAGTGGCGCTCAGCCTGGCGCATTTCGCGCTGCTCGCCGTCGGGCGAACCGACGACGAGGCCGACGCGCTGATCGGATCGATGCGGCGGAAGGCGACGCTGCCGACGGAGACGTTCGCCGCGCTCCAGACGCGGGAGTTCCAGGCGGCGATGGCGTCGGGCAGGCGCTCTCATGGCGGATCGGAGGAGGGCACCAAGCGGCCGTCCTCGGGTGGATGAATCGAGATCTGCCGAGCCGTTGGGTGGGAAAATGTGGGTCTTGACACTAGGTGTTATAACTCCTATATTTCGTCCATGAGCCCGACGCTTCGCGAAGACCTGCGGCAGACCAAGCCGTTCGCCACCATCTACGAGGAGGCGCACCTCAACGTCGCGCGTACCTCGGCCAGGTTGGGCGATGCGGTCGAGGATCTGCTGAAGGATCACGGGATCACTGGCACCCAGTACAACGTGCTGCGCATCCTGCGCGGCTCCGAGCCGGACGGACTCTGCCGCAACGAGCTGCGCGATCGGATGATCAACCGCATGCCCGACATGACGCGGCTGCTGGATCGGATGGAGGAGGCGGGGCTCGTGACGCGGAGCCGCGAGCGCGAGGACAGGCGGATGGTGCTGACCCGCATCACCGCCAGGGGGCTGGAGCTCCTCGACGAGCTCGATGCGCCGATCGCGGCTAACCACGAGGCGCAGCTCGGCCACCTCTCGAGCGAGGAGCTGCGGTCGCTGATCGATCTCCTGACTGCCGTTCGCAACCGGGCATGAGTTTTTCATCATACAAGTGTTATCACACCAAGTAGCACAACACCGTACTCTACACTTTCATCGAGGCAACCGAACCATGCTGCTCTTCCGCTCACCGACCCAGCGCCAGATCGACACCGCACTCACCGTTCTGCGCGTCGTCCTCGGCATCACGTTCATCATGCACGGCGGCCAGAAGATCTTCGTCTACGGCTTCGACGGCGTCGCGGGCTCGTTCGCCCAGATGGGAATTCCCGCCGCGGGGCTGATGGGACCGTTCGTCGCGCTCGTCGAGTTCTTCGGCGGCATCGCGATCGTGCTCGGCCTGCTGACGCGGCTCGCGGCCCTCGGCATCGGCGCGACGATGGTCGGCGCGATCCTGACCGTGCACCTGCAGGCCGGCTTCTTCAACCCGGGCGGCATCGAGTTCCCGCTCTCGCTGCTCGGAACGGCGATCACCCTCGCCATCACGGGCGCCGGCGCCTTCTCGCTCGACGCGCTGCTCGCCAAGCGGTTCGCCGGCAGCCGTGCCGCGGAGCAGGTCGCTCCAGCCGCGCCGGAGCGTGCGCGCCGCATCGCCTGACGAAGCACGGGTCGGCGTGAACGAACGAGGGGTGACCCATTGGGTCACCCCTCGTTCGCATTCTCCATCAGCTCAGTCGCGCAGGAAGTGGCAGGTGTAGCCGCCGGGATTCTTGCGCAGATAGTCCTGGTGATACGCCTCGGCGCTGTACCAGGTGCCCGGGGGCTCGATGGAAGTAGTAATCGGCCGTCGCCACTTCCCGGAGGCGTCCACGCGCGCGATGACGCGCCGCGCCGTCGCCTCCTGCTCGGGAGACTGCGGAAAGATCGCCGAGCGGTACTGGGTGCCGATGTCGTTCCCTTGCCGGTTGAGCGTCGTGGGATCGTGCAGCCGGAAGAACCACTGCTCGAGCAGGTCCTCGTAGCTCAGCACGGTCGGGTCGAAGGTGATCCGCACCGCCTCGGCGTGACCCGACTTGCTGTCGTGGGTGTCGTGGTAGGTCGGGTTCTCGAGCCAGCCACCGGTATAGCCGACGTCGGTGTCGATGACGCCGGAGACATCACGCAGGATGTCCTCCACGCCCCAGAAGCAGCCGCCAGCGAGCACGGCGACCTCGGTGGTACGTCCAGCAGTCGCGCCCGTCGGATTGGTCTCGTTCGTTCGAGTGCTCATCGCCGCAGTCCTCGTGATGTCGTCTCGGAAAGATCGCGCATGTGCAGCCGCGTGTGAATCGCCACCTCTCCATCAGGGCGTCGCGATCACCCGAGCGAGCACCGTGTCGACGAGGGGGCGCACGATGTCCGGCCTCGCGCGCACGTGGCCGCCGGGCACCCAGATGATCGACTTCGGTTCACGCGCGCTCTCGTAAAGGCGCTCGACGAACGCTCGCGGCATCTGCTCGTCGTCCCGCGCATTGAGCATGACGAACGGCCGCGGCGCGATGCGGCCCACCCAGCGCTCGGGAGCGAGCCGCGGCCCGGAGATGAGCAAGGAGGCGAGCGCCGCGACCGTCGCGCGCGCCGGCGCGAAGCGAATGGTGTGCTCGAGGTTGGCCGCCAGGGGTCCGTACGACCCGCCAGAGCCGTAGAGTAGCCACACGCGGGTGAGCCGAGCGTCGAGCGCGCCCGCGATCACCATGAATGGCGCGCCGAGGCTGACGCCCACGCCTTCCATCCGCCTCGGATCGACGTCAGGACGCGAGGACAGATAATCGAGAGCGAGCATCGCGGCCGGGGGCGTGTCGAGCACCGCGCCGCGAATCGCCGGCACGTGCCGAACGATCTGCAGGCCTTTCAGCCGGTGCTCGCCGCGGTACGGGTAGCTCATTGCGGCGACGACCGTGCCCCGCGTCGCGGGAATGAGGTGAACCGCCTCACGCCCGGTGACGTGCCCGCCCAGCAGCAGCAGCGCTGGCCGCCGTACCGCCTCCCGATTCGGTGCAGAAGCGCCGACAACGAGGTTCGGCCGCTTGATCAGGAGATCGACCACGAGCCCGCTCGCCGCGCGGAGGCGCACGGATTCCACTACGTGATCGCCCATCACCTCAGGACGGCCCTCGTCAACGCGCACCAGATGCGATCGCCTGGCGAGGAATCGCGAGGTGGGATCGCGGAACGCGACGAGGACAAGCGAGACCAGACCGAGCCCGATCGGGGCGAGCACGATCGCGACGAGGTGGCGAAGCCGCCAGCTCCGCGGTGCGCGGAGGCGTGCCGCTGCAATATGCATCGCGATAATGTGCTGTTCGCCAACCATGTGTGGAACAGGGCGACGGGACGGCCGAGCCAGCTCTTACGGCTCCAGGACACTCACTGGCGCCGGTGGACGAGCGCTGGGCACACGGGCGGGCGCCGCTTACGTTGCGTTCGCGCCGCTCGCCAGCGTGCTTCCCGCGCAACCCCTCGCCTACACCAGCACAATGCCCCCAGTGAACGTCGCCGTCATCGGTTCCGGCTTCATGGGCGCGGCCCACGTGGACGCCCTCCGTCGGGTGCCGGGTGTCAACGTCGTCGCCATCGCGTCCATGGACTTCCCGCGCGCGAAGGAGCTCGCCGAGCAGTTCGGGATCGTGAACGTGTTCGACGATTGGCGCGCACTGGTGGGGCGCGAGGATGTGAACGCCGTGCACAACTGCACGCCGAACAACCTGCATTTCGAGGTCAACAAGACGTTCCTGCAGGCAGGCAAGCACGTCCTGTCGGAGAAGCCGCTCACGATGACTTCAGCGGAGTCGGGCGAGCTGGTGCGGCTGGCGCGCGAGAAAGGCGTCGTGACGGCGATCAACTTCAACTACCGTGGCTATCCGTTGATCCAGCAGGCGCGCGGGATGGTATCGCGCGGGGAGCTCGGGGAGCTGTTCCTCGTCCACGGCCACTACCTCCAGGACTGGCTGCTGCACGAGACCGACTACAACTGGCGGCTCGAATCGAAGGTGAGCGGCGCGTCGCGCGCGATCGCCGACATCGGCTCGCACTGGTTCGATCTCGTGCAGCACGTGACGGCGCGGAACATCAGGCGCGTGTTCGCACACCTGTTCCGCGCGCACGAGACGCGGAAGAAGCCGAAGCAGGAGGTCGAGACCTACAAGGGGAAGGAGCTGGGTGCGCCGCAGGACTACGACGTCGTGCCGATCGACACCGAGGACGGCGGATTCATCCTCGTCGAGCTCGAGGGCGGACTGCGCGGGTCGCTCGTGGTGTCGCAGGTGAGCTCGGGGCGAAAGAACCGCCAGTGGATCGAGGTCGACGGGAGCAGGAGCGCGCTCTCGTGGGACCAGGAGAACCCGAATCACCTCTGGATCGGCCATCGCGACAAGCCCAACGAGATTCTGATCAAGGATCCGTCGCTGATGGACGCGAACGCACGTGGCTACGCGCACTACCCGGGCGGACATCCGGAAGGCTATCCCGATGGACCGCGCAACCTGTTCCGCAACCTCTACCGGTACATCGCGGCGGGGAAGAAGCCTGGTCGCGACCAGGCGGACTTCCCGACGTTCGAGGATGGCGACGCGGAGGTGCGGATCGTCGAGGCTGTGTTGGCAAGCAACGCGCACGAGAAGTGGGTCGACGTCGACCACGGGTGAGCGCGGAGCGAGCGGCCTCGGCCGCCGGGGGATGGGTCAACGCTGCGGCGGCCTGCGCGTAGCTTTCTGGTACGGGCCGCGAGTGTCGGCCGCCATCCACGCCGATGTGACATGGACGTGCTGACGCGCAACAACGTGAAGATCACCGGTCGCGGCACGAGGCCAATGCTGTTCGCCCACGGCTTCGGCTGCGACCAGAACATGTGGCGGTTCGTCGCGCCGGCGTTCGAGGGCGACTACAAGGTCGTGCTGTTCGACTACGTCGGCTCGGGGCGGTCCGATCTGTCGGCGTACGACGCCGAGCGCTACGCCTCGCTCGACGGATACGCGGCGGACGTGCACGACGTCTGCCATGCGCTCGACCTGCGCGACGTCGTGTTCGTCGGCCATTCGGTGAGCGCGATGGTGGGTGTGCTCGCGGCGAACCGCGAGCCCGAGCGGTTCGCCCACCTGATCATGATCGGTCCTTCGGCGCGGTACCTGAATGAAGCGCCAGAATACGTGGGAGGGTTCGAGCGGTCGGACATCGAAGGCTTGCTCGAGACGATGGACAAGAACTACATCGGATGGGCGAACCATCTCGGGCCGGCGATCATGTCGAACGCCGACCGGCCGGAGCTCGGTGAGGAGCTCGCCGAGAGCTTCTGCTCGACCGATCCGGTGATCGCGCGTCGCTTCGCCGAAGCGACGTTCTTCGCCGACAACCGGGCCGATCTCTCGGCGGTGCGGGTGCCCGCGCTGATCCTGCAGTGCGCGCAAGACATCATCGCGCCGCCGGAAGTGGGAGCGTTCGTACATCGGGAGATCGGTGGCAGCACATTTCGTCAGATGCGGGCGACCGGCCATTGCCCGCAGATGAGCGCGCCCGGCGAGACGATCGCACTCATGCGCGAGTACCTCGCATCGCGCGATGCGGCCTGACGAGGATACGCCCTCGGCGCCGATCGATCCGGACGCCCTGATCGCGAGCCTGCCGTGCGGGGTCGTGTCGTTCGACGACGAGGGCCGGGTGCTGTTCACGAACGCGACGCTGCGGGCGATGCTCGGCTACCACGAGGGCGAGCTCGAGGGAGGACGCGTCGAGCACATGCTGACGGTGGCGGGGAAGATCTTCTACCAGACGCATCTCTTCCCGCTGCTGCGATTGCATGGCGCTGCACGCGAGGTGTTCCTGCTTCTGCGCTCGAAGAGCGGCGGGGACGTCGGGGCGCTGGCGAACGTGAGTCGCACGGAGCACGAGGGGACGGCGGTGAGCCACTGCGTGCTGATGGAAGTGCACGAGCGTCGGAAGTACGAGGAGGAGCTGCTGCGCGCGCGGCAGGCGGCAGACCGCGCAAACGCCGAGCTGGAGACCAAGGCTCGTGCGTTGGAGGAAGTCCTCGCGCGCGAGCGCGAGCAGGCCGTCGAGCTGGAGCAGCAGCAGTTCTACATGCAGGAACAGGCGGCCGAGCTGGAGGCGCAGCAGGAAGAGCTGCAGGCCGCGTACGATCAGCTCGTGGCGCGCCAGCATGACCTCGAGCTCGCGCGCGCCGCAGCGGAGGACGCCAGTCGCGCCAAGAGCCAGTTCCTCACGACGATGAGCCACGAGCTCCGCACGCCGTTGAACGCCATCGGCGGCTACGTGCAGCTGATGGAGATGGAAGTGCAGGGGCCGATCACCGAGCAGCAGCGGCACTCACTCGATCGGATCGCGCGGAGCCAGCGACACCTGCTTCGGCTGGTGAACGAGGTGCTCAACCTCGCACGGATCGAGGCGGGTCGCGTCGACTTCGCGCTCGAGGACCTGGTGATCGCCGACGTCATGGCCAGCGTGGTGCCGATGGTGGAGCCACAGCTCGCGTCGGCCGGCCTGCGGCTGGAGTCGTCGGTGGATCCGGAGCTCCGGGCGCGCGCTGATTGGGAGAAGACCCAGCAGATCCTCATCAACCTGTTGACGAACGCGTCGAAGTTCACGCCGGCCGGGGGGTGCGTGAACGTCGCGGCGATCGCGGAATCCGACGCTCGGCGCCTGCACCTTCGCGTCGCGGACACGGGCATCGGCATCAGCGCCGATCGGCTGGCGAGCGTGTTCGAGCCGTTCGTGCAGGTGCACACCGGCCCGGCGCGGCGCGCTGAGGGGACGGGACTCGGCCTGGCGATCAGCCGCGATCTGGCGCGCGGGATGGGGGGCGACCTCACCGCCGAGAGCACGCCGGGTATGGGCAGCATCTTCACGCTGTCGTTGCCGCTGGCGTAGCGGGTGCGCGGTGCGCGGGTGCGCCGAGCCCGTGGAGAATGCGCCGAGCTAGGGAGACGATGGGGACGGTGCTGCAGCCGCTCGCTCGGCGTGGGCGATGAGTTGGTCGAGGGCTGCCCGGTCCAGCACGCGCCCACCGAGAAAGACCGCGCGAATGCGTCGCGTGTTGCCGATGTCGGCGAGCGGATCGGCGTCGAGCAGCACCAGGTCGGCAAGCTTGCCCGGTGCGACGGTGCCAAGGGAGTCCGTCGCCCCGAAGTAGCGCGCCGGATTGAGCGTCGCTGCTCGGAGTGCATCCAGTGGCTCGAGCCCTGCCTCGACGAGCAACGCCAGCTCGTCGTGCAGGCTGAAGCCCGGATACACGTACGGGTTGTGCACGTCCGTGCCGGCGAGGATCGGCACGCCCGCCGCGTGCATCGCCCCGAGCACGCGCTGCTCCAGGCGGTAGATCTCACGCTGGAGCGCAACGTCCTCGGGCGACATGGCGTTCAGCGCCCGCAGGCCGGTCGCCTGCCACTCAGTCATCAGTTGTCGCGAGACGAACCGGAGGCGTGAATCGGCGCGGATCGCAGAGTCATGGGCGAACGCACGCGGACGCTTCACGGTGAAGGTGGGCACCTGCCACGTACGATTGCGCATCAGTCGCGCGAACAGCGGTGTGCACTCCCGGACGTCGAAGCGGTCGAGAATGCCGCGCACCGCGCTCCGGCGAAGCGAACGCGCGGAGTCGGGCGTGATCGTGGAATCGCGCGCGAGCGCGCCGAGCCGTTCCGCGGTTGCTCGTTCTCGCGCCGAGCAACTGACGAGGGCCTCGTTGAGGTGCTCGACGCTGCGCTGTCCAACGTCCGATGCCTCGGCGAGCGTCACCGACCCGGTCACGTGCCCTGCGAACGGGACGCCGCGCCGACGCGCCGCCTCTGCGGCGGCGAAGTAAGCCTCGCGCGAGAGCCCGCCGTACAACTTGAGGAAGCCGACGCCGCCATCGATCAGCGAGTCGACGACGCGGCGTGCGACGGCGGCGGTCGGCAGCGGGAGCCCGTTGGGCTGGGCGGGCGGAACTCCGGTCAGCAGCGTGCTGCCGCCGACCATACGTGGTGCGACCAGCGTTCCGGCCAGTCGCGCGGCAGCCCATCGCCGGATCTGCACGTGATCCGCGAGATCGGTGGACATGTCGCGCACGCCGGTGACACCATTCGCGACGAACGCGGGAAAGAAAACCTCGCTGTCGTCGGTGTTCACGCCCGGCGCGTCCATCCGGTTGCGGAAGGTGTGCACGTGCATGTCCCAGAAGCCCGGGATCAGAAATCTCCCCGAGCCGTCCACGATGCGTGCATCTTTCGGCAGACGCGCACCGGCAGCATCGCTCACGGCCGAGATCCGCGACCCGCGTACGATGACCGTCCGATGAGGCACGAGTCGTCCCGTCGCTACGTCCACGATCGTGACGTCAGCGATCACCACGGGCGGGGCGCCGGCCGCGGCGTCGGCAGCGGGACGTTGCGCCGCGAGGACGGTCGGCGCGAGAAGGACGAGCGCGAGCAGGGGGGCGCGCATGTGGGCTTCCGCCGAGACGGAGCGCGACCATATCCCTTGTCGGTAGCGCCGGCAAGCGAACTGACCCGGATGCGCTCCGGCTCGTAGCGCGTATGTTGTAGCTCGAGGTCCGTCGCGTCGCTCCAACCCACTCGATCTGTGGAGTATCGCATCATGCTACGAGGTCATCGCCGCTTCCATCCCCTTCCGCTCTCGTGCTGCATCGCGCTGCTCGCTGCATGCGCGACGGGAGCGGGCAGCGCCGGCTCTGCTGCCGGTTCTACCGCTGCTTCGGGTTCCGCCGGGACGACGAACGCGAAACCCTGGTTCGTGCGCACCGGCTTCGTCGCGCCGGAGGCGGTCCGCTACGATCCCGATCAGGACGTGTACTTCGTCGCCAACTGGGGCACCGGCAGCGCGAGCGCGACGGACAACAACGGCTACATCAGCCGGATGAAGCCCGATGGGCAGATCGAGAACATGCGCTTCATCGCGGGCGGCTCGAACCGCGTGGTGCTGCACGCCCCGCGCGGGATGTACATCGTCGGCGACACGCTCTGGGTCGCGGATGCGGACGCGGTGCGCGGATTCCACCGTCGCACGGGGGAGAAGCTCGCGAACGTGGACTTCTCCGAGCTCGATCGTGGGTTCCTCAACGACGTGGCGGCGGATGCCTCGGGCACGGTGTACGTGACCGACACTGGGCGGAACAAGCTGTACAAGGTGACGGGCGGCCCGACGCTCGTGGTGTCCGACAGCGCGCTCGGGGCGCCGAACGGGATCACGTGGGACGCGGCGAACAACCGGTTCATCGTCGTGCCCTACGGCGGCCACAAGGGGATCCGCGCGTGGGTGCCGGGCGCCACGACGCTGACGGACATCGGCATGAGCACCGGCGCGAAGTACGACGGCGTGGAAGTGCTGTCGGGGGGCGGCGTGCTGGTGGCCAGCCAGGCCGACACGAGCCTGCACCTGTTCACCGGCAACGCGGGGCGCGCGATCATCCACACGCTCGGACCACCGGCGGACATCGCGGTGGACACCAAGCGAAACCGCGTGGCGGTGCCGGTGGTCGCGCTGAACCACGTCGAGATCTGGGAGCTGCCGCGGTGACTGAGCTGCGGTGACTCAGTGACTCAGTGACTCAGTGACTCGGTGACTCGGTGACTCGGTGACTCGGTCGAGGCGCGACTGGACTCTCACATGGAGTCCGGTCGCGTCTCTGTTTTGACGACCACGAGCGTGTCACCGCGGCGCACCATGATGCTGCGCGTCACGCTGTTCGAGTCGCGATTCCAGCTGTTCATCTCGGCCGAGTCGAGCCGCCACCTGCCATCGTGCAGGCAGTAGACGCCCGTGCCGTTGTCGCGCGCGCTGCTGTTCGAGTACGTCGACACGCAGCGGCGTCCGGCGATCGGGCTCGGATTCCACATTTTCGACAGCGCGCTGTCGGCGACGAAGCGGCGCGCCACCGGGTCGAATCGCCACACATCGTAGCCGCGGTTGCCGGTCGCGCCCCAGAACTTGCCGACGAGGAGATCGCGAAAGCCGTCGGCGTCGAGGTCGAAGGTGCTCAGGACGTCGGTGTGGTAGGGCAACGGCATCTCGGCGTCGCCCGGCTCGCGGTGCAGCACCTGGAGAACATCCGCCGACTCGGTTTCCGGCAGCACCACGATCGAGTCCAGGCTCGGATGGGTGGTGTCTCCGACGAGACGCAGGCGCAGGGTGAGCGACGGGTGCACGACGCACCGATACTCGGCACCGCGCGCCATGGCGTGCCGCCACCGGTCGGCGGCCGGCGTGCCAAGGCGAATCGAGGTGTCGGGCCGCTGGCCCCGGGTCTGAGAGCAGCCGTCCGTCCTGGCTGCCGAGAGATCGGACGTGCGCCCCGTGGCCGGCGAGCGAGCTCCCTCTCGGGGAGCCTCCGCGCGGCAGGCTGCCAACAGCAGCACCAGCAGGACGAGGGACGAACGACGCATCGGTGTCGGAGGACGAATCGCCGATGCCCACGGCAACCCGGGACCCGCCTCCCGGCGCCTCGCGCCACCCGACGCTTGCGTCCCTCTTCCCGGGCTCTCAGCTTGAGCTTCCCTCCGATCCGGTGGAAAGCTCGTGCGCGACGCTACGATCCGGACGCCATCGCCGTCCATGCAGCCCCCGACGCGCGCGGCCATCGTCGAGGTGCTCGC
>DATFOL010000147.1:0-3346 GCA_035265545.1 Gemmatimonadaceae bacterium
CGGACAGGCCATGAACGTGACGTACCAGCACGAGCGCATCCAGTCGACGTAGGTCGACAACGGCGTGCCGGCGACGCTCGTCGGGTATTCGGTCTTCGCGTCGAACGGCTCGACTTGCGTGACCGGCGCGACGAAGTAGTCGTACCGCTCGAAGAACCGCGCCATCTCGGTATAGAACGCGGCCTGCCGCGCAGACGCACGAGCTACGTCCGCGCCGGTGCTCCGCTCCATCTCGGCGATCTCCCACTTGATCGTGTCCTTGAACGCGTCGGGATGCTCGCGCGCGGACGCCGCGTACCGGTGATACTCGAGATGTCGGAGCGTGAGGAACGCCTCGTCCACCCCGGCGAAGTCGGGCTCGTCGTCGCGCACGTCGCAGCCCAGATCGACGAACACCTGACGGTTGGCATTCACGACGCGGGTGATCTCGGGCTCGAACGGAATGCCGCCCATGCTCTTGAACCACGCCACCCTCGCGCCCTTGAAACTGCGCTCGAGCGGTGCGCGGAAGGTCGCGCCCTCCTCGCCGAGCGCGAGGGGGTCGGGAGCGTATGGGCCGGCCATCGCGCTCAACAGGAGGGCGACGTCGGCCACCGTCCGCGCCATCGGGCCGCCCGTCGACAGCGGGGAGAACGATCCGTCGTCGTCGGGGACTCGTCCTGGTGACGGCCGAAAACCGACGACGTTGGTGAACGCCGCGGGATTCCGCAGGGAGCCTCCGGTATCGCTTCCGCCGGCGATTGGCACCATGCCATAGCGCAGCGCCGCAGCCGCCCCGCCGCTGCTGCCGCCGACGGTGCGGGTCAGATCGTAGGGGTTGAGCGTCGCGCCGAACACGGTGTTGAAAGTGTTCGAGCCCGCGCCCCGCTCCGGGGTGTTCGTCTTGCCCAGCGTGATGGCACCCGCCGCACGAACGCGCTTCACGATCAGCGCGTCGGTCGTCGGCACGTGGTCGCGGAAGAGCGGCGAGCCGTAGGTGGTGCGAATGCCGGCGGTGTCGACGAGATCCTTGTGCGCCATCGGCAGTCCGTGCAGCGGTCCCAGCGCGCCACCATGCGCCTGATGCTCGTCGGCCAGTCTCGCGTCCGCCATGGCGCGCTCGCCAACCAGCGTGACGATGGCGTTGACCTTCGGGTTCGTACGCCCGATCCGCGCGAGATGCGCCGTCATGACTTCTTGGGAGGACAGCTCCTTCCGTCGAATCCGCGCCGCAAGCTCGACGGCGGTGAGCTCGCACAGGTCGTCTGCGGCGTCGGGCGGCTGCTCCTCCGACGGAGGAAGTCCGCGCTCGATGCCGTCCCGCGGCGGGCTCGAGGCGTCGGGAAGCACACCACGGAAGGCGGCGGCACCGAGAAGCTTTCCGAAGTCTCGTCGAGAGAATCCATCGCGCGGCGCGTCGCTCATTGTATTCCTCTGGTACGTGGACGATCGACCTCCCCAAGTCTCCAAAATGCTTCCGCGCTCACCACCCCCAGGAGCGCGCCCGCCCACCACGGAAGCTTGACGGAGAACAGATCACCGGCGAGACGAGGGCTCAGGGCCATCGCCACCGCCGCACCGATGATGGCGGCGCCGAGCCACACGGTCCAGCGCCGCACGAGCCCGAGCGCCCGGAGCACGAAGTAGATCGGTGCGCCGACCGCGAGCGTTGCCGCGTATGCCACTGGCCCGCCGACGGCGAACACGCCGAGCGCGAGACTGAACGCCGATTGCACGGAAGGCGTCGCGCTGGAGCCGATCATCTCGACGCCCACCGCAGTGAGGACGAACGCGGCGGGCGCCGCGAGGGGTGCGACGAGGAAGGCGAGGAGGAGGCGTCGGCCGGTCGGCAGGCTCGTCATGGATGCAACTTTGGCGTGCGATGGCCGACCTGCAAGCATCGGCCGACCTCGCAAGGTGAACGAGCTCCGCACGACTCGCGCGATCGCCGGCGCGTCGTGGCCAACGTGCGCGACTATCGGGCGGATGCGTGGCTGAGCAAGGTGATCAGCCCCTGAACGGCCGCGCCATTCTTACTTCGTGCCCAGCCAACCCGGATTTACGCGCGCGCCCTAGTCGCCCGCGGCCAGTGACGGTGTACCGGCCATTCGTCGTGACCACAGGACGAACGCCAGACAGCCCAACACCAGCACGCCGACCCCGAACAGGATCACCCGCGGCTGGGTCGTGGCGAACAGGAAGATCCACCCGAACAGCGCCACGAGCGCCGGCACCGGATAGAGCCACATCTTGTACGGCCGCGGCATGTCGGGCGCGCGGCGCCGCAGCAGCATCAGCCCGACGATCTGTCCCATGAACTGCACGACGATGCGCGTGACGATCATTGCGTCGATCACCGTGCCGAGCGAGAAGAATCCCGCGACGATCGAGATCGCGCCGAGCACGATCAGCGATACGTGCGGGAAGCCCTTGGTGGGATGGAGCCGGCCGAACGCGCGAAAGAAGTAGCCGCTCGTCGCCGCGGCGAACGGGATGCGCGAGTAGCCGAGCAGCAGGGCGAACACCGAACCGAAGGCGGTCCAGAGCACGAGCAGCGTGAACGCCGTGGCTACCTTGGAGCCGTAGATCCGCTGCATGAACACGGAGACGATGAACCCCGATTCAGGGTGCGCCGACGCCGGCACGAACTCCCGCCATGGTACCACGCCGATGATCGAGAGGTTGATCCCGATGTAGATCAACGCTACGGCAGCGGTGCTGATCAGAATGGAGCGCGGGATCACGCGGCCCGGATCGCGCACCTCGTCGCCGATGTAGCAGATGTCGTAGTAGCCGAGGTAGTCGTAGATCCCGACGCGCGAGGCGGCGCCAAGGCCGAGGAAGAAGCCGAGCGAGAAATTGAACGCTCCAGGCGGAAAGTCGAACGCGCGCGCCGCGTCGAAGTGCAGCGCGCCGGTGACGATGACCGCCACCACCGTGATCAGCGTGCCGATCCAGAGCGAGACGGTGATGCGGGCGAGGGAGCCGATGCGCCGGTAGAGCAGCACGACGTTGGCGATGCCGATCACCGTGACCAGCGCGATGGTTCCGGCGCGCCCGAGCCCCGGCCAGATGAAGCTGGTGTAGGAGGCGAACCCGATGTAGCCGGAGGCAATCTCGAGCGGCCCACTGAGCACGAACTGCCACACGAACAGGAAGCCCATCAGCCGGCCGAGCCGCTCCCGGCCGAACGCTTCGCGCAGATAGTGGAACGAGCCGCCGGATCCCGGCATCGCCGCTCCGAGCTCGCTCCACACCATCCCGTCGCAGATGACGATCACCAGCGCGACGATCCAGCCGAGCAGCGCCTGGGGTCCGCCGAGCGCGGACATGAGCAGCGGGATCGTGATGAACGGACCCGCGCCCA
>DATFOL010000148.1:0-2926 GCA_035265545.1 Gemmatimonadaceae bacterium
GACGCCGGTGTAGTTCAACTGCGTGCGGAACACGTCCGGGAGCTTGTCGAGCCAGGCGCGCGCGTGAACGTCGCCGTTCGGGAAGCCGAGCACGCCGAACCGCTCGATGCGACCGGTGCCGTTGTCGTGGTTGAACAGCGCGTGCGCTCCCTCCACGACTTCGGGGTGATCCTCACGATACGCCCTCGAGCCGACCAGCCCGAACTCCTCGCCGGTCCAGTGGCCAACGCGGATGGTGCGCTTCGGGCGCGGATACACCTGCTTGAGGATGCGCATCACCTCCATCATCATCACGCTGCCGGTGCCGTTGTCGGTGGCGCCCGATGCTCCGTCCCACGAATCGAAGTGCGCCGAGAGCATGACGTACTCGTTCGGCTTCTCGGTGCCGGGAATCGTGGCGATGGTGTTGAACACGGGCTGCTCGCCGAGGAACTGCGCGTCGAGCTCGAGGCGCAGCCGCGGATTGTCACCGCCCTCGGTAAGGCGGAACACGAGGCCATAGTCCTCGCAGCTCAACGACACGGCGGGCGCGCGCGTGTTGTAGGTCTCGAAGATCTCCCGCGCACCGTACGCATCCTTCGGGCGCGACGTGAGGATGCCGGCGGCGCCCGCCTCGTCGAGGCGCATGCCGAGCCTGCCGCCACCGAGCGCGAGCGAATAGCCGGTGCCGCGCACGTTCTGACCGTTCCACTCGGCCGACACGGAGTCGTTGTAGGCGCTGTAGCGCTGCCTCGACTCCGGGGTGGCGAACTGGCTCCATTCCGCGGAGGGACGGCAGCTCAGCGACGGTGCGGAGACGAGGACGAGCTTCCCGCGCGCCTGTGGAAGCCAGCGCACGAACTCGGTGCTGTCAGTGAAGTGTGGGAGCACGACCGTGCCCGCGACGAGCGGCTTGCCGCCGGTGCCCGGGCTGAAGCCGACCATCGTCGCGTCGAGCGTGCGTACGCGCGGGCTCACGAGATCGACGTGCGACGTCCCGCGTCGCCAGCCGCGCCAGGTGCCGTAGCGCTCGTTGGCCGCTTCGATCCCCCAGCTCTTGTACATCGACACGAGCCAGCTCTGCGCGTTGCGCTGGAGGGCGGTGCCGGTGAGCCGCGGCCCGATGGAGTCGAGCAGCGTGCCGGCGAGCTGCTGTACGCGCGAGCTGTCCATGCCGACGGACCAGATTCGGCGCAGGACCGGATCGTCGGTGGGAAAGCTCGGAGCGCTCTGCGCGAGCGCGGGCTCGGCGGACAGAAGCAGTGCGAGGGCGGCGAGCGTGTGGCGGAGCGTCATGTGAATCGATCGAAACGTGAATGCGTCGTGGGTAGGTAACGACGGAACGTTCCGTCGTTCGCAATGCCCAGTCGTCCTGCCGTACTCTACGCGAGCACGACGCGCTCTGCTGTACGCTCGGAGTCGGCCCGGGACCTGCATCCTCCGCGCGGCTCCACTGGCATCCAGACGTCGTCACACGGAGCGTGAAGCATGGGTATCAAGCTGAAGGCTATCAAGGATCAGGTCATCCTCATCACGGGAGCGTCGAGCGGCATCGGGCTCGCTACCGCCCTGCAGGCTGCCAAGCGCGGTGCGAGCGTCGTGCTCGCCTCGCGCGACGAGGAGGACATCAAGAAAGCTGCCGGCCAGATCACGGCGGAGGGCGGCCGCGCCATTCCCGTGGTCGCGGACGTGGGCGACCAGGCCGCGATGGAGTCGCTGGCCGACCAGGCGATCGCCGCCTTCGGTCGGATCGATACGTGGGTGAACAACGCCGGCGTGTCCATATACGGGCGCATCGAACAGGTCCCGATCGACGACGCGCAGCGGCTGTTCGAGACGAATTACTGGGGCGTAGTGTTTGGCTCGCTCGCGGCGCTCCCGCACCTCAAGCGCAACGGCGGCGCGCTCATCAACGTGGGAAGCGAGCTATCGGAGACGGCGATCCCGTTGCAGGGGCACTATGCGGCGAGCAAGCACGCGGTGAAAGGCTTCACCGACACGCTGCGGATGGAGCTGCACGAGGAAGGGGCACAGGTCGCGGTGACGTTGATCCAGCCCGCGGCGATCGACACGCCGTATCCCGAGCACGCGATGAACCATCTCGGTGTGGAGCCGAAGCACGTGCCGCCGGTCTACGCGCCGGAGATCGTCGCCGACGCGATCCTCGCCTGCGCGCAGTCGCCGCACCGCAACCTGCGCGTGGGCGGTGCAGCCAAGGTGTTCACGATGATGGAGAAGGTCGCTCCCTCGCTCGGCGACCGGATGAAGGAGCGAACCGCGTTCGACGGTCAGAAGACGGACGAGGCGCCGCGCGACGACGACACGCTCTACGCGCCGCGTCCCGGCGACGGGCGGGTGCGCGGGCGGTACCCGGGGCGCGTGATGAAACGAAGCCTGTACACGGCGGCGGCACTCAACCCGGTGAAGACGCTGCTCGGCGCGGCGGCGCTCGTCGGGATCGCGAGCGTGATCAACGCGCGGCGAGGGGACTGAGGCGAGACGGACGCTGCCGAGGCGCACGTGCGCCTCGGCAGCGTCCGGTGGTCACCGTCGTGACAGGTCGGTGACCGCCGCCGGTACGCCGCGCGCGAATGCGATGTAGTCCGTGGGCGTAGGCGGGAGGCCGGCCTGGCGAAGCACCAGGTTGATCTTGCCACGGTGATACTGACCGTGCAGGAAGACCTGGAGCAGGATATCGCTCACCGGCGTTTCGAACGACTGTCCCGCGCTGTTCACGTACGCGACGCGAGTGTCGAGCGAGTCGGAGGTGAGTGAGGCGACGTAGTCGGCGTACTCCAGCCGCAGCGATGCCGCGAGCGTGGACGCCTCACTGCTCGAGAGCTCGGGCCACACAGCGAATCGCTGCTTTCGGCTCAGCAACCGATCCAGCCACACCGACTCCGCGCCGAGCACGTGCGCGTACTCGCGCCACGCGAGCGCCGGTGGC
>DATFOL010000149.1:0-2839 GCA_035265545.1 Gemmatimonadaceae bacterium
ACGCGCGATCAGGCTCCATAGCTCGGTACGAGGTACGGTTCATGGCTCGCATCAATGGAACGGTGAAGTGGTTCAACGACGCGAAGGGTTTCGGTTTCATCTCGCGTGAGGGAGGTCCTGACGTCTTCGTGCACTTCAGCGCCATCCAGGGGAACGGATTCAAGTCGCTCGCCGAAGGAGACAAGGTCGAGTTCGAGATCGTGCAGGGTCAGAAGGGCCCACAAGCGGCCGATGTGACCAAGACCGGCTGATCGATCTGGCAACAACGGCGAGCCGATCTCGCCCGATCTCGCCCGATCTCGAGCAACGCCCGGGTTTGCACCCGGGCGTTCGCATTTTCACTGGTTGCGCGGCACCAAGCCGACCGCCAATGAACCGGACCCGGGCACGGGGGCACCCGTCTTGCCGCAATCGGGGCCCGTGTCGATGACCCGTGCGGCGCTCCCCGAGCCGATGTACGCCACCCTTGGCCACGCGCTCCCACGTGGGGCTGGGTGGACGTACGAGCCGAAGTATGACGGGATGCGTGTGCTTGCCGAGGCATCGGCGCGCCGCGCTCGCCTGGTGACTCGCAATGGGAAGGAGAAGCAGGCGCAGTTCCCGGAGGTCGTCGCCGCGCTGCGCGCGCTGGCCGCACGGGCGGGGCGCACCGTGGTCCTCGACGGCGAGGTCGTCGCACGGCGGCGTCGCGCGCGCGCGGGCGCTCCCGCCGCGAGCGAGTTTCAACCGTTACAGGCGCGCATGCACCTCAAGGACGCCGGGGAGATTGCCCGGTTGTCCGTGGAGGCGCCGGCTACCCTGGTCGCGTTCGACCTGCTGCGCGACGGACGCACCACGCTTGCCGCTCGCCCGTGGATCGAGCGACGAGCGCGTCTCGAGGCGCTGGTCGTCGCGGCGGGGATCGATGATGCGGCACTCACGCTCGGCGCCACGAGCACGCGCGGGATGACGATGCTCGCGCGAGCGCGGCGCGCCGGCTGGGAGGGAATCATCGCGAAGCGCGTGGATGCGCGGTACCAGCCAGGCGCGCGCTCCGATGACTGGCTCAAGCTCAAGCTGCAGTTCCGCGCCGAGTTCGTCGTCGGAGGCTTCACCGAACCGCGCAACTCGCGCCCGTATCTCGGCGCGCTGCTGCTCGGTGCGCACGAAGAGTCGGGACGCCTCATCTACGTTGGCCACATGGGTGGCGGCTTCGATCGCGAGGGACTGCGGGCGATGCGCGAGCGGCTCGAGCGAATCGAGCGGCGGACGTCGCCCTTCGCCGTCGCACCGCGCACCAACGAGCCCGCACACTGGGTTGCGCCAAAGCTCGTCGTCGAGGTGAAGTTCGCCGAGTGGACGGCGGACGGGAAGCTGCGCCAGCCCATCTTCCTCGGTGTGCGCGACGACAAACCGGCGCGCGACGTGACGATCGAGGGCGTCAGCATGCAGCGGTGGGGCACTGGAGAGATCGCGCATGACGCCGCGTAGGCGCACCGAGAACTACGCCGACGTCGACGCGCAGCTGCGCGCGCTCGAGCGCGGGGACGGCGAGGGCGAGCTGTCGTTCGGCCGTGGTGCAACGCTCCATGTCTCGAGCCTCTCGAAGCCATTCTTCCCGAAAGCAGGCATCACGAAGGGAGCGCTGATGCGCTATTACACGCGCGTCGCGCCCATGCTGCTGCCGCAGATCGAAGGGCGCGCGCTGGTGCTGAAGCGGTATCCCGACGGCGTCGCGGGGCCGATGTTCTTCCAGCAGAACGCCGGTGAGCACGTGCCCGACGTCGTGCGCGTGGCTACGCTGGACACGGTGGAGCTGGGCGCCAAGCCGCGCATCATCGGTGGTGACCTCGCGACGCTGCTCTACACCGTACAGCTGGGCACGATCGAAGTGCATCCGTGGCTCTCGCGCGTCGACGACGTCGATGCGCCGGACCGCTGCCTGATCGACCTGGATCCCGGCGACGACGTGCCGTTCGCCGACGTCGCCGCGCTCGCGCGCGAGGTGGCGCGGATCGCCGAAGGGCATGGGCTCGCCGTGGCGCTCAAGACGTCGGGAGCGAGCGGGATTCACGTCGTGCTGCCGCTTCCGCCGCGAACGAACTACGAGACCTCCGCCGAGCTCGCGGTGCGACTCGCCGAGGCCGTGGTGGCTGCGAATCCCGAGACGGCGACCGTGGAGCGCAGCATCAAGGCGCGCCCGAAGGGCAGCATCTACGTCGACGCGTTGCAGAACGCGCGTGGAAAGAGCATGGCGGCACCGTACAGCGTCCGGGCCCGCCCCGCGGCGCCCGTGTCGGCGCCGGTGCGCCCGCGCGAGCTCACGCATCGGCTCCGGATCGATGCGTTCAACGTCAGCACCATGCCGGCGCGTCTGACGCGCGTCGGTGACCTGTGGGGAGACGCGATCGCCACGCGTCCCACGGCACGAGCACTCGCGCGAGCATTGGCAGAATTGCAGGGCGCGTCGGCGGCGCCGCCGCCACGACGTGTACGCACGGGACGCAGTCGAGCAGGAGGAGCACATGCTGGATCAGCAGCAGGGCGCCGAGCGCGGCGCGCGTGACGACCGTCCGGAATCGACGTTCTATCGCCGGCCGATGCCAGGCGGTGGCTACGTCGAGGTGGAGCTCGAAGCCCCGACGGTCGGCGCGTCCGAGCAGCGGGACCGCATGCTCCGCGGGCGGATCGTCATGGAGCGGCGCGTCGATCCGAGGCGCCGGTACGGACACCAGGCCCCCATCGTGGCGGAGCTCACGGGTGACGATCGGGACGAGCTGATGGGGAATCTGTTCCGGCTGGCCCAGGACAATGCAGCGCTGGCGCGAAACCTCATGCGATTGCAGGCAGCAGTCCGGCC
>DATFOL010000150.1:0-13491 GCA_035265545.1 Gemmatimonadaceae bacterium
CCGAGAGCTCACCGGGCGAGCGTCGGGCACGCCTGGGAACGACAGCGCGGCGGTGTTCCTTGCACGGCGGCACAACGCCCTCGGGCTGCCCGGGGCGTTCCCCGAGATGTGCGCCGCCTTCCAGGCGTGTGGCTGGTCGTACTTCCAGTACTTCACCAGCCGCGAGGTCTCCGGTCACAACGTCGGCGCGTACATCCGCGGCTCGGACCCCGATCTGTCGCGGGAGTTCATCGTCGTCGGTGCGCACTACGATCACCTCGGCACGTCGCCGCGATTCGCGCTCGATCCCGACCTCGTCTCCTCGGCGCGCCCTGGTGCCGACGACAACGCGTCAGGCACGGCCGCGGTGCTCGAGCTCGCGCGTCGCCTCGCCGCGAGCCCTCCCCCGCGCAGCGTCCTCCTGCTTCACTTCGACGCCGAGGAGTGGGGATTGATCGGATCGCGGGCGTTCGTCCAGAGACCGCCCATTCCACCGTCGGCGATCGTCTTCATGCTCAACCTCGACATGGTCGGTCGCCTTGAAGGGCAGTCGCTGCTCGTGGATGGCTCGGTTGGCGACATCGCCTCCCGCGCGCTCGCCGACAGCGTCGCGCAGGCGCTCGGCGTACGCGCGGCTCGCTCCTCGGTGTCGGCCGGACGCTCCGACCATTCGTCGTTCGCGGCGATAGGCGTGCCCGCGTTGTCTCTCACGAGCGGGTTCCACCCGGACTATCATCGCGTGACCGACGTCGCTGGCAAGATCGACCTGGCTGGTCTTGGACGCGTGATCGACGTCGCGGAGGGGATCGTGCGCGCCGCCGCGACGCGAAGGTGGGCGCCGCGCCAGACGTCATTCGTCGCGCGGTGACCCTGCCGAACGATCTGCCGCTGCACGAGTACCACCTCCGCCTCGGCGCGCATGAATGGACGATCGCTCATTCCGGCGCGATCCTCAGCGCGGAGGACGAGCAGCGCTACCTGAGCGAGGAGCGCAGCCGCGCACCGTATGGCATCGCGCTCTGGCCCGCCGCCATCGCGCTCGCCCACGAGCTCGCGTCCCGCCCGAGCGATCTCGCCGGGCTGCGCGTGCTGGAGATCGGCGCCGGCACGGGGCTGCCCGGGATCGTCGCCGCGACGTATGGCGCCCGCGTCGTGCAGACCGACCGTCTCGACGCCGCACTCGCGCTCGGCCGTTTGAACGCGGAGCGGAACGGCATGCGCAGCATCGTGCACCACCTCGCCGATTGGACGGAGTGGACCGACACGGAGCGCTACGACTTCATCCTCGGCTCCGACGTGATCTACCCCTCACGGCTGCACCCCTCGTTGCGTTCGATCTTCGAGACAAACCTCGCCCCCACCGGACGCGTCCTGCTCAGCGATCCCTTCCGCTGGACGAGCCTCGCCCTGCTGGAGGGGATGGAAGAGGATGGATGGACGGTGACGGTCACCAAATGGCGACTGGAAGGGGAGTGGGGCGAGCGGCTGGTCGCGGGATATGAGCTGCGCCAAGGCACGGCCGCGCAGACTGCGTAGTGCACCGGACGTGCGCGACTGCTGCGAGTTCGTCCGGGTCGTGATGCCGCCGTGCATTCTGGGGGCTCGCGACGGATACCGCGTACCTGGTACGTCCGTCGTACTCGGTACTTCAGTGGCAGTTCAAGTCACAGCCCCTCCCTCAAATTGCGGAAGGTGACCGAGTACCTCAGCTCCTCTACCCCCGGGATGCTGTGCTCCCATTCGTCGCGCGCCGGCCCACTCAACAGGTACGCGGAGCGCCGCTCGGCGGTGAGCGAGACGCGTTCCCAGCCCGTGCCGACGGCTCGTCGCAGCCGGAAGGTGCAGGGAGAGAGGAGCGAGACGCCGACGACCTGTCCGAACACCGACTTGTCGCGATGCCAGCCGATCGCCGCGCCGGGCCCGTACTCCATCACCAGCACGTGCTGCAGATCCGACGGTCGCATCTCTGCGAATCGCGCCGCGTGCTCGCGCAATGCGAGCAGAAAGGGCGGGATGTCGTCCGCTTTCTCGAGATGTCGCGCCTTGAAGTCGTAGTGCCAGCCGAACGAGATCACTCGCCGCTTCGCCGTGTACCCCTGGAACTCGAACTCTCGAAAGGGAAGTGCACGCACTTGCGCGAGTAGCGCGGCCTCCGTGGCGGCGTCGATCACCTCGGGCTCGAAGCGAAAGCCGTCGGGGAACGCCGGTGGTGGTGCGCCGAACAGGTCAGTCTGGCTGATGGACATCGATGCTGGTTCGGGTGAGTGCCGCGAACGCCCTCTCGCAACGCACGACGCTTGCCGCGGCAACCTCTGCCTGTCGTCGAGCGAAGGCGGCACGCTGGCGTGTGCCCTCCTGACATCGGATATTGCCGCGAGCATGATTCCGCGTGGAGGGCGATCACCGTGCTCCTCGCCGGCGCGTCAGCCGGCCTGGCCGGCGGAGCGATCTGCGCTCTTCTGCTGTACGGCGCGGCGTTCGAGCGCGCCTGGCACTCGCGCTCGCATCAGGCGCCCATCGTTCCCGCACCCACATGAGACTTCTCCTCGTTCGACCCCTGACCTGGCTCGCCGGCGTCGCTGTGCTTCTCGTCGCGTGCTCGACGCCCGCGTCCATCTCCACGTCGTCGAACCCGACGCGCCCGGGCATCATCGTGGCCGTTTTCGCCCACCCCGACGACGAGACGATCGTCGCGCCGGCACTCGCCCGCGCCGCCCGAGACGGTGCGACGGTGTTCCTGGTGACCGCCACGGATGGTCGTCGGGGAGTCTCCCGGCACGCCGGCATCCCGGCGGGCGACAGTCTCGCGACCGTGCGCGCCGCCGAAGTGCGTTGCTCCGCGGCCGCGCTCGGTGTGCGTCCGCCGATTCTGTTGGGCTTCGAGGACGCCGGCCTCGCCGTGCTCAGCCCGTGGCCTGGTGAGCCGCTCGACCGGATGGCGAAGCGAATCGAGGAGACGCTGCGCGAGTTGCACCCCGACGTCGTGCTCACGTGGGGGCCGGATGGAGGCTACGGGCATCAGGACCACCGGTTGGTCGGCGACGTGGTCACCCAGGTCTTCCAGTCCGGCGCGGCGGGGACGGCACAGCTCTACTTCGTCGGCTTCACGGCAGACCGAATCGCTGGCATGCCGCGTTGGTATGGCCAACGAGTGTATCCCACCGCGCCCGAGCTCCTCACCACGCGCATCGCGTTCGAGGAGCGCGACCGCGAAGCCGCGCGTCGTGCCATCGCCTGCCATCGATCGCAGGCCACCGAGGCTGACATGGCCGAGAGCTTCGCCGCGCTCACCCACCTGTGGAGCGGCGCCGTGGCGTTCCAGCAGTGGCGTGGCGGACGTCCGGCCTCGAAGTTTTTCTGACGACCCTGTCCGTCGAATTACCAGTCTTCCGCGACCAACGGTGATCGCTCGCAAACGCCTTCTCGCACCGCTCGTCGCTGCGCTCGTCCTCGGCGCCGGCTGTCGTGCACCGGTGCACACCGCACCAGCACAGTCCATCGCCTTCTTCGACGATTTCGCCGGCGACTCGCTCGACCGTACCAAGTGGACGGTGCGGGTCACCGGCCGCACCGTGAACGAGGAGCAGCAGGCGTACGTCGACGATACGGCGACGATCCGCGTGGTGCGGGGACCGCTCGCTGGCGGCGCGACGAATGGCGCGTTGCTCATCCGCGGACGGTGGCGCGCCGGACACGTCACCCCTGAGGGCAAGCGACACGACTTCGTGTCCGGTCGCATGGACTCCCGTGGCAAGGTGGAGTTCACCTACGGCACCGCGGCCGCGCGCATGCGCCTTCCCGCCGGTGCCGGCCTCTGGCCCGCCTTCTGGATGCTCGGCGCTGGTCGGTGGCCCGACGTCGGTGAGATCGACGTGATGGAGAACGTCGGCGATCCGACCTGGGTGAGCGCCGCGGTGCACGGCCCGGGCTACTCCGGCGATACGCCGCTGGTGAAGCGCGCGACGTTCCCGCCCGGGCAGGACATCACTGGCTGGCACGTCTACGCCGTCGACTGGACGCCCGACGAGATGATCTTCCGCGTCGACGACCGCGAGATCTATCGCGTGACCAAGGCGATGGTCGCGCCGTACGGACGGTGGGCGTTCGACAGCCCCAAGTTCCTCATCGTGAACCTCGCCCTGGGCGGTGGCTATCCGCGCGGAGTGAACGGCACCAAGGCGCCCTACGTCGGACTGCCCGAGTCGACCGTTCGGCGGATTCAGCGCGACAGCGCCGCGGTGCTCGTCGACTGGATTCGCGTCAGGCGTTAGACCCGCAGCGGCAGGTCCAGGTCCGCCGGCTCGACGCGCCGCGTCGCGAGCGACGCGCGCGCACGGAGCGGAGGCGCCTCGCGCCACCCTGCCTGCGCGAGCACGCGCGAGGTAATTCGATCCACGGCTTCGGATTCCTCCGTCGACACCGCCGACCCTGACGCGAGGTCGAGCCACGACAGCCCGTCGTCGAATGCGCATCGCGTCACCGCCGCGTCGGCCGCCAGCAACGCGTAGCGATAGGTCATCGTGCGATCCCCCGCCTGGTCGGCATGCCGCGCGATCTCGCCGACCTCGAAGTCGGTGCGGTCGCGCGCGGGGAGCAGCTGCTCGAGCGTGAGCGCCAGTGCGCGGTGTACCTCGCGCCGGCGCGAAGTGGTCAGGCGGGCACGCACCACCGCGGCGATCGTCGGGTGCGCACAGTGGTACACGCCGTCCGATTCGATGACGAGGTGCCGCTCCACCAGCGCGTCCGCCAGCATCGCGGCGTGCAGGCGGGAGATGCCGTGCACGTACGAGAGCACCTCGGCGCGGCACCCGCGACCTGCGGCGGCGATGCTGATCAGTACGGCGTGAATCTCGTCGGGCAGGCACTCGATACGGTCGGCGATCGCCTCGTGCACCGTGGCGGCATAGGTGAAGCCACCGTTCTCCACCACTGACGGCGACACGATCCATGCCTTCGTGTCCGGATCGACGGACAGGATGTCCTGCGCGAAGAGCGTCTTCAGCAGCTCGATCACGTAGAACGGGTTGCCCGCCGTCACCTCGTGAATACGGGCCGCGAGCCGGCGGCCTCCCGTCGGCGCATCGACGCGCCCCAGCTCGCGCACCAGCTGCCAGATGTCTTCCTCGGACAGCGGGGCGAGCGTGACGTGCGCCGCGCCGCGTGCGGCCCGGAGCGCTCGACCGAGGCGCGCCGCCGGTGCATCACGCTCCACTTCACCCAGCGTGAACGTCGCGCACCAGAGGATGCGCGATTCGGCGAGCCGCCGGACGAGAAAGTGGACCAGGGCGCAGCTGTCCGCGTCGCACCAGTGCAGGTCGTCGATCATCACGACGAGCGGGCGCTCCTCCGACAGCGCGAGCAGCACCTGCGAGACGGCCTCGAACAACCGCCAGCCGTCGGCCGGTGCGTTCGCGGCCACGTCGGGCAGTTGGGCGAAGCGCCGTCGCAGCTCGGGGAGCACGCGCGCCACTTCGGCGAGCCATTGCGCGTCCACCCCCGCGAGTCCGGGCGCGTCGAGGGTCGAGCGAAGCGCTTCGATCACGGCGCCGTACGGCGCTCCACCCCGTGCGTCGTAGCCTCGGCCGCGAAGGACGATCCCGCCGCGCGACGTCACCCAGCGCAGAAAGTCATCGGCCAGACGCGTCTTTCCCACGCCGGGCTCGCCTTCGATCACCACAACGCGGCCACCCTGTGTGTCGATCGATTCCCACGCGGACTTGATCCTCTCCCACTCGGCGCCGCGTCCAACGAGGCTGGCGTCGAACGACGGTGCACGCTCGTACCAACCCTCCGTGGCGCGCGGAGTCGCCGCCTTCGCCGCCGCGGTGTGCTCGATGCGGGCTGCGAGCGTCGCGAGCGTCCGGCTGGGCGTGCGTTCCGCCTCGGCGGCGAGACGCGCGACGTGGCGCGCGTAGGCGGCCAGGGCGCCGGCACGGTCGCCAGCGAGGAACTGCGCCTCCACGAGCACGGCGATCGGCTCGTCCGCGAGGACGTCGAGGCGATGCCAGCGCTCGGCGAACCGTCGCGCTTCCGTCCAGGCGCGGCGCGCCAGCGCATCGCGCGCGCTCGATGCGAGCAGCCCGGCGTAGCGCGTCGTCAGCACGGCGCGTTTCTCCTCCGCCCACTCGGCGAACCCCTGACAATTGCGAATCGACACGCCCTCGAGGAATCGCGGGACATCGATCGCTAGCGCGGCGGAGGCATCGGTGGTGGCGAGGCGCAGGAACTCGGTCGCGTCGCACTCGAGCCGGCCCGTGAGCTCGATCGTCGACCTGTCGATCCGCAGGTCGTCACCCAAGGCGTCGCGAAGGTGGGTGAGCGCCTGGCGCAGCGAGGCGCGCGCCTTCTCCTCGGGGAAATCGCCCCACAGGAGCGCCGTGACCCGTTCGCGCCGATGCGCGCCGGGCTCCAACGTGAGGAACGCGAGGAGGCCGAGCGTCTTCGCACCGAGCGGTGGCTGGATTGGAGCGCCGTCGGGTGCGCGCAGTACTACGTCGCCACAGAGTCGGAGGACCAGCAACGGCATCGTTGGGTTCCGATGGGTAGGCGCCGAACATATCCCGTCCTCACGATGGCCGAAAGAGCTTTCACGGAGAATTCACGGTAGCGCCTCATCATCACCCCGTAGCAAGTCGCTCTACCCCCCCCATGGAGAAAGTCAAATGTCCAGCCCGAGCGAGAAAGACATCGTCCGCATCGACCTGACCAGCGAGCAGAAGGAGCAGGTCAAGAACGCGACCGAGAAGAATGCGGAAGCGATCGAGCTCACCGTTCAGGAGCTCGAGGCCCGCATCGCTCCCCGGGTGCCTTATACCTCCTACTAGTACCCGCGCGCTCGTCTCCGGGCCGTCGAGAACAGTTTCACGAGAGACAGGCGCGCGTTCACGATGGATTCACGATAGCTCCGCAGATTCCTCCAAGTCATCACTCGCTCGCCCCCCTTCTCCGAGACCAACAATGTCTGACAACAAAGAGACCAAGTTCGTCCGCATCGACCTTACGAACGAGCAGAAGGAGCAGGTGAAGGCCCAGACGGACAAGAGCGTCGATGCCATCGAGCTGACGGTGCAGGAGCTCGAGGCCAGGATCGCGCCCGTCATGCCGCTCTACTAGAGGATATAGCAGGCCCCTCCCCCCCCGATCACGCCGCGCGGCCTCATGAGGCCGCGCGGCGTGATCACGTTGGGGCATCATTCCGAACCGGTCGTGCTGCGGCCTTGCGGAGCTCAGCGGTCCGGGTCACGTTAGCCGCTCACCGCGCACGGAACCTCGAAGGGACGCGTGGATTCCAACACCCTCGCGGCGACGCCGCCGTTCGGTACCTCTCCCATACCCCAGCCCGCCGACGCGTTGCACGACGCGACGCTCGAGCTGCTCGCCACCGAGGACGCTGGTGCCGTCGCCGGCAAGGCGCTCGCCGCCGCAGGTCGGGTGCTCCTGGTCCAGGGCAGCTCGATCTGGGTTCCCAGTGGCGACCGGCTGCACTGCCGAGGCGCAATCGGCGAGCAGCGCGACCGTCTGAGCGGGGTCTCGACCGCGTCCGAGGAACTGGACCTCCAACTGGACCACGAGGGCGACCTCGCCATCGCGACGGCGCCGATCGCCGTCGGCCCCCGTACGGTGGCCATCCTCCGCGTGACTCGCTCCCTCGCGACCCACGGCGACTTCGGCGTCGCGGAGCGCGACTCACTTCGGCGGCTCGGCGCCGCCGCCGGCATCGCCATCGCTGGTGCCAACCGACTCGCCGCCAGCGAGCGCGCCGCCGCCGAGAGCGCACGAGAGCTCGCGCTCATCACGGAGATGAGCCGCGAGATCACCTCCACGCTCGACCTCGACCGGGTGCTGCGCACCGTGGTGAACCTCGCCAGCAAGGCGCTCGAGTTCGACCGCGGGGCCATCGCGCTCTATGAGCACGGGGTTTGTGACATCCGTGCCGTGGCCGGCGCCGACGGCGTGGATGCCAAGGATCCGGCCCTCCAGGACCTCGCCGTGCGCGCCGCCTGGGCCGCCGGCGTCGGCGAGTCGTTCTACCTCTCCGAGCGCACCGATCCCGGCTCGGACGCCGAGCGCATGTTCGCGCAGATGTTTGTCGACGATCTCGAGCGCGATGGCGCGATGAGCGGACTCTATCTGCCGCTCAAGGACGAGGAGGGGATCGTCGGCATCCTGCTGTTCGAGGCCGCGCGCCCTGACTTCGCCACCACGCGCCAGCGCGACCTCGCCGCCATCCTCGCCAATCAGAGCACGGTCGCCGTCCGCAACGCGCGGCTGTACCGGCAGGTGCCGCTGGCCAATGCCCTCGGCGCGTTCAGCGCGAAGAAGGAGGCCTTCTTCGCGCTGCCAGCGAAACGGCGTAAGATCTACCTCGGCGCGGCGGTCGCGGTGCTCGGCGCGCTGACGCTGATCCGATGGCCGATGCGTGTCGCGGGCGCCGATCCGGTATTTCGACCTCTCGTGCGCGCCGACGTGCGTCCGACGCTCCCCGGCGTGATCGATCGGGTGTTCGTGCGTGAGGGCATGCTCGTCGAGCGCGGTGCGCCCGTCGCCCACCTGCGCGACGACGAATGGCGCGCCGAGCGCGATGCGTCGCTCGCCGCCGTCGCGTCCGCGGAGCGGGCGGCGGCCATGGCCTCCTCGCGGGGAGATGCCGCCGACGAGCGGCTCCAGCGTCTTCGTGTCGACGTCCTTCGGCGCGACGCCGACCTGCTCGACGAACAGATCCGCTCCAGCGTCGTCCGAGCGCCGGTTCGCGGCGTGATCCTCACGGCGCGGCCGGACGAGCGTGTCGGCTCGCATGCCGATGCGGGCGATCTGATCGCCGTCGTCGGTCGCACCGATTCGCTCGAGCTGGAGTTCGGCATCGGCGAGCGTGACATCACCCGCGTCCAGATCGGCGACGAGGTGCGTCTGCGCATCGCCGCGCTGCCGCAGCAAACGTTTTCGGGCCGCGTGTCGTCGCTCGGCGCGATCTCGTCGGCCTCCGGCCGCGACGTCTCGTTCCCGGTGCGCGCCGTCTTCGCCAACCCCGATGGCCTCCTGCGCCCGGGGATGGCGGCCTACGTGCGTGTCCTCACCGAGCCCGCCTCCGCGCTGTGGCGGCTCCTCCGCGCCCCGGTTCGGGCCTCGCGGCTCGCCTGGTGGAGGTTCTGGTCATGAAGCAGCGCACTCACGACGCACTTGCCGCGCTCGTCGTGCTCCTCTCGCCCCTCGCTTTGGCGTGTACGGGCGAGGCACGCTCGGCCTCACCGCAGCAGGCTGGGGCGCCGATGGGCGGACCCGTCCCCGTCGCTGAGTTTCGAGTCGACACCGCCACGGTGCGCCTGCCGCTCGAGCTCCCCGCTCAGCTCTACGTCGAGCACGACGCGGTGGTCGTGGCTCGCTCCGCGGGAACGATCGACGGACTGTACGCCGAGCTCGGCGACCGGGTGCAGCCTGGTCAGCTGCTGGCACGGCTCGAGAGCGCCGACCAATCGATCGCGCTGGCCGGAGCGGAGGCCGCGTTCGAGAGCATGACGCGAACGGCAGCGCGTACGCGGCTGCTGAAAAAGGGCGGGGGCGCCACCGCGGCGGATTCGGAGCAGGTGGAGTTTCAGCTTCGCCAGGCCGATGTGCAGCGCCGAAAGGCGCAGCGCGACATCGAGCTCACGCGAGTCGCCGCGCCCTTTGCCGGCACGGTCACGGCACGCCTCGCTCGTCCCCGCCGCTTCGTCGCCGTCGGCGACACGCTCTTCCGCGTCACCGAGTCGTCGCCGCTGTTCGCCCGGGTTCGCGTCCCGGAGTCGGGCGCGCGCCAGCTACGCGTCGGCGATTCGGCGACCGTCTCGGCGGGCACGGGCTTCGACTACCGCGCGAGGATCGTCCACGCCGCCCCGTTCATCGACGCCGCGAGTGGGACGCGCGAAGTCGTGCTGGAGCTCGTTCGTCCCGGCGGCGCGCTGCTCGCCGGGAGCAGCGTGACGGTGCGACTCGGACACGAGCCGCGCAGTGTGGTCACCGCGCCGCGCGCGGCGATCGCGCCCGATGGTTACGCCGTCGTGGTCGACAACGGCCGGAGCATGCTGCGGCCGGTCACCGTCGGCCGCGACGTCGGTGACGGACGCGTGGAGGTCCTGAGCGGGCTCGCCGCCGGCGAGCGGCTCGCCCGGCCGACGCACTGAGCCCATGACCGCCGTCGCGGGCGCGCCAACCCTGCGCGCGGACATCTCGATCATTCAGCAGGTCTATCGCGGCGAGACGAGCTTCGTCGTGAAGGACCTCGCGGCGCAGAAGTACTTCCGGTTCGGTACGGCGGAGGTGCGCGTGCTTCGCGCCTTCGATGGCACACGGACTTCCGCCGAGATCGCCGCGTCGCTCGCCGAGGAGGGACTGCGCATCTCCGCGCAGGCGGTCGAGAGCTTCGCGCGCACGATGGCCGAAGCGGGATTCCTCGAGCGCGGGCTCGAGGAGCGGACCACCTTGCAGATCGAACGGCTGCGCGCCGAACGCCGTGAGCGTCGGCGCCGCTCGCTCTTCCGGGGCGAGCTGCTGCGGATGCGATGGTCGTTCGGCGATCCCGACGCGCTGCTCACCCGAACGCTCCCCTACGTCGATTGGATGTTCGGGCGGACGTTCGCCATCGCGTCCGTGGCCGCGTTCCTGGTGTATCTCGCGCTCCTCGTCGCACGCTGGGACGAGTTCAGCGCTGCCCTCGCGTCGACGTACTCGCTGCACCAGATCACCCTGACGAACGTCATCGTGCTCTGGGTGACCGGGGCGCTCGTGATTCTGATCCACGAGCTGGGCCACGGCTATGCCTGCAAGCATTACGGAGGAGAGGTGCACGAGCTCGGGTTCATGCTCGTCTACTTCCAGCCGGCGTTCTACTGCAACGTCTCCGACGCGTGGAGCTTTCCCGAGCGCCGCGCGCGCCTCTGGGTCACTGCTGCGGGAGGATGGATTCAGCTCGTGCTCGCGAGCGTCGCCGCCATGGTGTGGTGGGCTGTCGCGCCGAACACGCTCGTCGCCAACGTCGCCGTCGCGACGATGCTCGTGGGTGGCGCGTCCACACTGCTCACCAACGCCAACCCGCTCCTTCCACTCGACGGCTACTTCGCCCTCACCGACTGGATGGAGATTCCGAACCTGCGCCTGCGCGCCTTCGCGCACTTCCGCTGGTGGATGCAGCGGCACCTGCTGCGGCTCGATGTACCCGAGCCACCCGCTTCGGTGCGCGAGCGCCGCGTGTTCCTGATCTACGGTGCGCTCGGCACGCTCTACACGACGGCTCTGCTGTCCCTCGTGGCCTTTCTCGTCGTGGGTTGGTCGCGCCGCGCGTTCGGGATTGGTGGCGCGATCGTGACGAGTGTGACGCTCGCGTATCTCCTTCGCGCGAGGATCGCGGGGTGGGTGCGCGGGATCGTGCTCGCCGTACGCGCCCGCCGCGATGCGCTGCGCGGGATGCGCCGGCCGGCCCGCATCGCGGGAGTCCTCGTCGTGTCGTTCCTGCTCTTCGTTCCGTGGACGCTCACGAGCCCGGGAGAGTTCGTGGTGGGTCCGGTCGCAGCGCGCATCGTCGCAGCGTCCGACAGCGGCGTCGTCGCGCAGGCGCTCGTCCACGAGGGAATGCGCGTGGACGCCGGGAGCCCGCTGCTGCGACTGGTGAATCACTCCGTCGAGCGTGCCATCCTGTCAGCCACGGGAGCGGTGGACTCTCTGGCGCTCGCCGAATCGGCGGCGCGGTCCGCCGGCCGCAACGGCGAGGCGAGCCGCCTGGTCGCGGAGCGCAGCGAGGCCCAAGCCCAGCTCGCGGCGCTCGAGCGCCGAGCGGCGTCGCTTGTCCTGCGCGCCAGCTCGCCCGGCGTGGTCGCGACGCCCCGGGTCGAGGAGCTCGTCGGTCGCCGCGTGGCCACGGGGGACACGCTGCTCTCACTGTCGGCGAGCGATTCCGTCGAGCTGCGCATCGCGCTCGCCGGCGCCGGCGCTACCCGGGTGCGGCCCGGCCAAGTGGTGCACGCCGTCTCCTTCGCCGACCTCGGAGCGCCGTGGACGGCGCGGGTCGGCGAGGTGTCGAGCGTCGGCATGTCCAGCGTAGTGATGTCGGCCGTCGTGCCGGGCGGCGCGGTGGAAGCTCGCGTCCGACACGCGATGGGCGGAGCCTGGCGTCCAGGCGTTCGCGGCGAGGCGAGTGTCGAGCTCGGACGCTCCAACGTGCTCGGCGCGCTGTGGTGGAACGCGCGTCAGCTCATCCGGGCCGATCTGCTGCTCTGAGGAGCTGGACCGATGAGGTGAAAGCTCGGGTGACCCGGCTGCGGACTTTCCCCCAGTGACTCGCCTGGTTCTCCCGACAGACATTCCCACGAATGGGTTGAATCGTGTTCGCGAACGAACACCAGCCGATTCGGCGGGAGGTTCCCATGACTCCGACTCCATGGTTCACACGCAGCCTCGGACTCGCCACGGTGTGCATCGGCGCACTGCTCTCGGCGCCTCGGAGTAGCGTGGCGCAAGCGGCGACCAGCGAGGTGACCCAGCAGTCGATGGCGGTACAGTCGCGCCCCATCGCGCAGCAACTCGGTGCCAGGCTCAACCCGGAGCAACCACAGGACCTCGCTGTGGGCATGACGCTTACCGGCTCTCTCCAGGAGCCGGAAAAGCTCGAGAAGCTCGGCTTGGCCGGGCTGCACAAAGGTGCGCGCGTCACGGCCATGCGCGTCGCGCCACAGAAGCTGATGGTGGAAGTAGACGAGCTCGATCCGGTGCCGCTCACGCGCAAGGCGACGCTGCGGATCGACGACCAGGGACGGCTCAGCGCGCCATGACGCCGTGACTCGGTTGCAGGGTTCGGCCGGGCGTAACTTTGCCTGCCGAGCCTCCGTAGACCGAGCATGGCCGTCGAGCGCCCAGCATTCCGTCCTGACATCGAAGGCCTTCGGGGGGCCGCCATCCTCCTCGTCGTGCTCTTCCACGCGCGTGTGCGCGCCCTCGCCGGCGGGTTCGTCGGAGTGGACGTGTTCTTCGTGCTCTCCGGATTCTTCATCACCGGGCTTCTCGTCCGCGAGCGCGAGACGAACGGGGAGGTCAGCCTCAACGAGTTCTACGGCCGGCGCGCGCTGCGCCTCCTGCCGGCGCTGCTCGTCGTTCTGCTCGCGACGTTGGCGATCGTCTTCACGCTGTACGCGCCGATCGATCGGCCGCTCGTCGCCGGTACGGCGCGCGCCGTCGCACTCCACGCGGGAAACGTCGAGTTCGCGCGTGGTGCGCTGAACTACTTCTCCTCCAGCGACAATCCGCTCCTCCACACCTGGTCGCTCGCCGTGGAGGAGCAGTTCTACCTCGTGTGGCCCTTGCTGCTCGTGGTGATCGTGCCGCTGCTGCTCCGCGACGACGCCGATCGCATTGTGGAGCGTCGGACGACGGCCAGGGCCATCGTCATCGCTGGTGTCGCGTCGCTCGCCGCGTCGCTCTGGATCACGCGCACCGCGCAGCCGTGGGCGTTCTTCGGCATGCCGACGCGAATCTGGGAGTTCGCGCTGG
>DATFOL010000151.1:0-4785 GCA_035265545.1 Gemmatimonadaceae bacterium
CCGCCGTAGTACCGCCAGTGCTGCCCGAACGACGTCTCGAGCCCCGTTCGGCTCACCGCGCCCTCGCCGAAGTCGGTGCCCCACATCACCCGGTCCTGGTACCGCACCATGAACGTCCGCACCTTCGCGCTCGGCTGCATCGCGAGATCGTTGATGCGTGCCGCGGTCTCGACGTAGAGGTTCGGGTACGCGTCCAGCCGCCTCGCCACTTCGTCGACGTCGAACTCCAGGCTCGCGAGGTGCATCGCGACCACCGTGAGCTTCGGATTGCGCGCCAGCCACCGGTCACGCGCCGCGATGATCTCCTCGTGGCGGGGGATCTCCGGATGCTTGTACGCGTGGTACTGCGGGTTGTTGCTGTAGTACCAGAAGTGCGGATCGTTCTGATCCAACGGCCGCCATGCGGCGCGCGGCTCGCCGATGTGGGCCATCACGGGGACCCCCTGCTCCACGAGGAAATCCCAGATCGGCTGGAACTTCGGATGGTCGATCTGCACGTACCGGCCGTCGGCGTCCTTCAGCTCCATGCCGATGTCCTTCCACACCTTCACCCCTTTCGCGCCGGCGGCGATGTCGGCACGAAGTTGCTCGATGACCTTGGGAACGAAGTCCGACTCCTGGAACCGGAACGGATCGAAGGTGGCGACGAGGACGAATCGTTCCGGATGTGCCGCACCCAGCGCCTGAAAGTCGCGCCACTTCCTGTCGATCTGCCGTTCGCCGCCGGTGACGTTCACCAGCACGGCTCGCACGTTCCACGCGGCCAGCGCCGGCACGAGGTCGGGGTTGTCCGTGCGGTAGTGCGCATGCACGTCGATCTTGGGAAGCGCGCGCAGGTCGGTGACCGGAGCACCGCTCTCGCGCACCCGCGCACCCGCGCACCCCCCGAGAAAAAGCAGCGCAGCCAATAGGCGAGTCGGATCCATATCTTCGAACGGCGCTCAGATGCGAATGAAGATCCTGCGGCGATACATCCAGAGCAGCATCAGCCAGAAGATCAGCAGCGACGCCGCGCCGATGAGGATCGGCTCGTACGCCGCGCCGAGCACCTGGAAGGTGCCTCGCCCGAGGTGCGTCTTCAACGCCGCCTCGGTGTAGCCCTCGGCGATGTGGACGATGACGTACATCGCGATCGAGTTCATCCCCACCACCAGGAAGGGAAACGCCCAACGCCGCCATCCTCGCACGTCGATCACGTAGTAGAAGAACGCGAGGAAGATCGCCGCCCAGCCCGCGCTGAACACCGCCCACGACGGCGTCCAGATGCGCTTCACCAGCGGGCTCACGCCGGCGTAGTGCAGCACCGCGCCGATCGCCACGCCGGAGGCGCCGTACAGGAGCAGTCCGCGCACCTTGTCGCGCGCGGGTGACGCGCCGCGAAGCAGCTCGCCCGCCAGCAGCCCGAAGATCATCGTCGCCAGCGATGGCACGAAGCTCAGCGTCACGTACCCGCCACGATTGAAGACGAACGGCGTCTCGCGCGGGAAGAGGTTGAGAAACCACTGATCCGCGCGGTTGGCGAGGTTGGTGTTCTTGTCCCAGTGCGCCGCGAAGCCCTGCAGATGGTGTGGCCAGTCCGCCGGAACGCCGACGAGCGCGGTGTCGAATCCCGCCGGCGGAAGCAGATACAGGACGAAAGCCAGCCAGGTAGCAAATAGTATCGCCGCGGCCGCGGTCCACTGCACTCTCGGGCGAGCATGCGCGAGCAGGAACAGGAACACGTACCCGAGCCCGATCTGGGTGAGCACGTCTTCGAAGGTCCAGTACGTCTGCGCGCGCCCCTGCGAGCGGAGGAAGACGCCCAGCAGGATCAGGATGAGCGCGCGGCGCACCGCGTGGCCGAGCTGCGCGGCGAACGGCTGGCCCTTCGCACGTCGGCTCGCCACCGAGAACGGGAGCGCGACGCCGACCATGAACATGAACGAGGGCTGGATCAGGTCCCACGGAACGAACCCGGTCCACGGCACGTGATCGAGCCCGAACGCGAGCCACTGCGCCGCGCGGCTCTCGGTGAACTGCCGCGCCACCGCAGGGATTCGCATGATCTCCGACGCCATGAACAGCATCGTGATTCCGCGGAACACGTCGAGCGAGACCAGGCGCTGCGCCGGCTCGGCCCGGGGCGGCACGGGAGGGGTGCGCGCCGGGAGAGAGTCGACGTCCTCGAACGATTGCGCCGGCGCGTGGGTGAGCTCCATGGGACCTCTCGATCGATGCGACGCCGCCGAATTCTGCGCCGCGTGCGGGCGAGCGCTAGAGCACGGTCATCGGCGGCGGGCTGTGCTGATCGTCGCATGGGCTCGTCGCGGTGGACCGCCGGATCTGGCATCGCTCCTGCACCCCCAAGCCGGTCCGCGAATCGCGTTTCCGGTGCCGGGTGCCGATGGTGCCGTCGAGCTCGGAGCGAGCACCTCGAACGCCGTCGCGTGACGGGAATCAGCTGACGTCGAGGGAGCCATGGACCAGACGACGATGATCGCAGTGGTCGTGGGTGTGCTCGTGCTCGCACTGTTGGGCTGGTATGTCTGGCAGCGCCAGCGTAGCGAGGCGCTGCGGACGCGGTATGGGCCGGAGTACGAGCGTACCGTGACGCAGGTCGGCGACAAGCGCCGCGCGGAGTCGGAGCTGGTGAAGCGCCAGGAGCGTGTCGCACAGCTCGACATCAGCCCGTTGAGCGCCGAGCAACGGAACGGCTACATGCAGCAGTGGCGCGCCGTGCAGGCGCGGTTCGTCGACGATCCGAAGGGAGCGGTGACGGACGCCGACCGGTTGGTGGAAGACGTGATGAAGACGCGCGGATATCCGATCTCCGATTTCGATCAGCGCGCGGCCGATCTCTCGGTGCATCACCCGCGCGTCGTCGACAACTACCGCGCCGCGCGCGACATCGCGCATCGCCACCGTCGCGGCGAGGCCACGACCGAAGACCTCCGCCAGGCGATGGTGCACTATCGCGGACTGTTCGAGGACCTCCTCGAGGATCGCGAGCACGAGGAACGGAAGGAATTCGTGGCGAGAAGCGGGAACGGCGAACGCGTGATCGAGCGCAGCGCCGAGCGGGATGACGATCGGATGGAGATCCCGGTGAAGCGCGCCGGGGAACGCGTGGGCGAACGAGACATCCGCAACGACCGGGAGGTGAGACCATGACCGACGACCGCGACCTGCGAGACGTGCGCGACCCATCTCTGCGCGATCGGCCGGCACAACCAGCGAGCCGGGAGCTCTCCACCGCCGATCTCGCCATCGCGGCGGACCGCAACGCCGGCGGGTCGACGACGGACCTCGAGCGCAACATCGGCGACCGCGAGGTCGAGCGGATGCGCGCCGGCGCGGCGCCCGCGGACGTGAGTGCCACGCGCGACACGCCGCTCCTCGCCCCGGAGGTGGTCACCAAGCTCCAGAGCGAGTGGACCGACATCCAGGCCGGCTTCGTGGACGAGCCTCGGCGCGCGGTCGAGCGTGCCGACGGTCTAGTGGCCGACGCGATCAAGCGGCTCGCCGAGACCTTCGCGAACGAGCGGGGGCAGCTCGAGGGCCAATGGGATCGCGGCGGCGACGTCTCGACGGAGGATCTCCGCCAGGCATTGCAGCGGTATCGGTCGTTCTTCTCGCGGCTGCTGTCGGTCTGACGCAACGACCGGAGGGAGCCCCGTCGCGACGGGGCTCCCTCCGATCAGATCGCCTGCGGCGGCGCCGGCGTCGGCGCGATCTCCATCTCGTCGAGGAACCGGTGCCCACCACCAGGCTCGCCGCCTCGCTCGCGCGCGTGTGTGAGCACCAGCCGATCCTTCGCGCGCGTCATGCCGACGTACAACAGCCGGCGCGCCTCCTCGAGCTGCTCGCTGGTCGATGGCTTCGCCGCCGAGCCACCTATGAGACCCGCGTCCTCGACGCCGACGACGTACACGCGCGAGAACTCCAGGCCCTTCGTCGAGTGCAGCGTCAGCAGGTTCACCCGCGCCGCGTCGACGGGCTCGTCGTCGGCGCGTGACAGCGCCGCGAGCTCGAGCACGCGACAGAGCTGATCTTCGAACGACGCTTCGGGTAGCAGGTCGAGCAGTGCGCGGAGTCGCCCCATCGCCAGCGGGTACCGCTCTCCAGCCGGCTTCTCGGCACGCACCCGTTCCATCCGCTCCACGCCGCCGAGCCACTCGATCAGATCGTGCACGCTCGGCAGCGCGTCGTCGTCACGCACGTCGCGCTCCGACTCGTACTCGTCCAGGCAGGTGCTGAACCGGCCGAACGCGAAGTGTCCGCAGCGATCGCGCAGCATCGCGCCTTCGGTATCCAGCTCGTCGGGCCAGAGCCCGAGGGCGACGGCGAGGTAGTCGAGCAGATGCGCGAGCGCGGTCTTGCGCGCGAACGCGTCGTTGAGCGCGCGCAGCGCGAGAAACACCTTCGCCAGCGCGCGCGTGTCGTCGAGCGCGCGGTGGGAGCGACCCGTATCGATCCCGAAGTGCGCCGCGAGGTTCGACAGGCTCGCGCTCCCCGCGTGCAGCTTGCGCGCGAGCGGCAGCGTGTCGTAGGTGCCCGCGAGCGTCTCTCCGGACAGGCGCTCCAGGATCGGGAAGTCGAAATGGTGGCCGTTGTGCGCCACGAGCATATCGCGGCCGCAGAACTCGCGCACCCGCGGCCACATCTCGGCGAAGCTGGGCGCGCCGGCGACGGCGGCGGCCGAGATCCCATGTATATGCTCGGCACCGGGCTCGATCAGCCCGGCGGGGCGCACGAGCGTGGACAGCTCGTCGACGATCACGCGGTCGCGCACGCGCACCGCGGCGA
>DATFOL010000152.1:0-7155 GCA_035265545.1 Gemmatimonadaceae bacterium
AAGACGCAGTCGTAGTTGACGAACAGGTTGTTCCCGACGCGGATGTTGAAGCCGTAGTCGCAGGCGAAGCGCGGCATCACGGTCGGCGCGCCGCCGAGCGCGCCGAACAGCTCCCGCAATGCGGCGTCGCGCCCCGCGGCCGCCGATGGCGACGTCGCGTTGTAGCGCGCGAGCAGCTCCTGGGCGCGCAGCCGCGCGGCGACGAGCTCGGGGTCGGACGCGCGATACGGCGCGCCGGAGATCATCTTCTCGCGTTCCGATGGCATGCGGGGAAGCTAGCGTCGTCGAGGCGAGCCGAGGTGTGAGACGCTGGTGCCGCGACGGCCGTGCGCGTTACGTTCGCGCCGTTCGCCGCCTCGGACCGCGCCACGTGACCACACCCGACGTCCAGGACCGCCTCCAGCGCGCGCTCGGCGCCGCGTACACCATCGACCGCGAGCTCGGCGGCGGAGGGATGTCGCGCGTGTTCGTCGCGGACGAGGCGTCGCTCGGACGCAAGGTCGTCGTCAAGGTGCTGCGGCCGGAGCTGGCCGAGGGAATCTCGTCGGAGCGGTTCAAGCGCGAGGTGCGGCTCGCCGCGCGGCTCCAGCATCCGCACGTGGTGCCGCTGCTCGCCGCCGGTGAGCTCGACGGCGGGGTGCTCTTCTATACGATGCCGTTCGTCGAGGGAGAGAGCCTCCGCGCGCGGCTCGACCGCGACGGCGGACTTCCCGTCGGCGACGTGGTGCGCATCCTCCGCGACGCGGCGAGCGCGCTCGCCTACGCGCACGCGCAGGGCATCGTGCACCGCGACATCAAGCCGGAGAACATCCTCCTGTCGCATGGCGGCGCCGTCGTCGCCGACTTCGGCATCGCCAAGGCGATCAGCGCATCGATCGAGGCCGACGGCGCGGACGGTGTGCACCGCTCGACGCTCACCGCGGCGGGCACGTCGCTCGGCACGCCGGCGTACATGTCACCCGAGCAGGCGAGCGGCGACATCGTCGACCATCGGTCGGATCTCTATGCGCTCGGCGTCGTGGCGTACGAGCTGCTCGCGGGGCGTCCACCGTTCCAGGGACGCAACGCGCAGCAGCTGCTGTCGGCGCACGCGACGCAGACGCCCGAGCCGATTCACCGGCGGCGCGCGACGGTGCCGGAGGCGCTCGGCGCGCTCGTGATGCGACTGCTGGAGAAGCATCCTGCCGACCGTCCGCAGTCGGCGGACGAGGTGCTCCGTGTTCTCGAGGGCATCGCCGACGCCTCACGTGCGACCACGCAGTCGAGCGATCCCACCGTCGTGCCGACGCGCGCGCGAGCGTCGCGGGTACCGGCGTGGCTGATCGCCAGCGCCATCGCCGCGACCGCCGGCGTCGTCGCCGGCGTGACGCTCGGAACGCGGCGCTCGATGCCGGACGAGCCGGCGCGCCCGGTGATCGCCACCCTCGGCCCTCCGCCGGGCTTCGACCTGCGGCCGGACGCGAGCCAGGCGCTCTCTCCCGACGGCAGCCGGCTGGCGTTCGTCGCGGCCGACGCTCGGGGCGCGACGTCGATCTGGCTTCGCCCGCTCGACGAGCTCGCGGCCACGCGAGTCGAGGGCACGGACGGCGGCGCCGGACCGTTCTGGTCGCCCGATGGCCGATCGCTCGGGTTCTTCGCGCGGAGCGAGCTGCGCATCGTGGACCTGAGCAGCGGCGCGCGGCGCGCGCTGTGCCCTGCTCCGCGCTCGGGTGGGGGCGCGTGGAGCAGCGACGGCACGATCGTATACGCGCCAGACTTTCTGAGCGTGCCACTGTTCCGCGTCGCGGCGACGGGCGGGCCGTGCACCCAGCTCACGCGCTACCGGCCGGGCGATTACGACCATCGCCGCCCCTCGATGCTGCCCGATGGACGTCGCGTGATCTTCAGCAGCTACCGCTCGAACGTCGCGCTCGTGGCGGATCTCGCCACCGGCGCGATCACCGAACTGCGCGCCCCGGGGAACGAGGCGCAGTTCGTTCCGCCCCACTGGCTGCTCTTCCGCGATCCGTCGGGCAGCAACGGCAACTCCGGTCCGCTCTACGCGCAGCGGCTCGACATGGAGCGGCTGAAGCCGATCGGCGAGACGCGCGTCCTGCTCGACCGCACCTACGGCATCGGCGCGTACTTCCGGTTCAGCGCGACGGCGCGGGCGCTGGTGGCGGTGCGTCCCAGCAGCCGGCCGTGGGCACTCGTGTGGGTGAACGGTCAGTCGGCCGTGACCGATTCGGTGGTCGCGCCGACGGACGCGGGGCCGGTCGTCAGTGCCGCCAACGCGAGCGTCTCGAACGACAGCCGTTCGGTCGCGTTCGGCGGGATGGGTCTGTGGATCCACTCGCGCGATCGCAACACGGCGACGCGTCTCAGCGCCGAGACGATGCCGGGCCAGGCGATCCTCGATCCGGCGTGGTCGCCGGGCGATTCGCTCATCGCGTACGCCACGGCGCTCCGTGGTCCGATCATGCTGCGTCTCTTTCACGTTCGGGAAGGGCGCACCGACTCACTGTACTCGATGGGCCGGCGGTCGATCCGCTCGGCGGACTGGTCGCCCGACGGCGGTCGCATCGCCTTCCAGAGCTCGGCCGGCGACTCGGCCGCGCACGACGAGGTCTGGGTGTACACGCTGGCCACGCGCCGCGCGGCACGGGCCTTCCCGTCGGCGGGGAACGTCTCCCTGCCGCGCTGGTCGCCCGACGGGCGCTGGCTGGCGTACGTATCGGACGAGAGCGGCGCGCCGGAGGTGTACGTTCGTCGGAGCGACGGCGCGGGCGTCGGAGTCCTCGTGTCCACCGCGGGCGGCGACGCGCCGCGCTGGCGCGCCGACGGGAAGGAGCTGTTCTACCGTGTCCCCGACGGCGCGATCATGGGCGTGGGGGTGACGCTCGGCGACGCCGCCATTCTCGCGAAGCCGCGCGTCGTCGTGGCGAGCCCGCCATTCAACCAGGCGGTGCGCGCGCTGACGGTCACACCGGACGGACGAGGGTTCATCGCGTTCGGGCGGGGCGAGCCGCCTGTGTTCACGCTGATGCTGGACTGGGCGGCGAAGATGGAGGAGAAGTAGGCCGGCTGGTCACCCCTGGGCGTCGGCGACGAAGTACTATGCAGATAGTTGACAATCGCACCTCATCGCCGTAAAGTACTAACCACATAGTAGTACGCCATCCGGAGGGCAGTCATGGCCGACGTCCAATTGGGAGACCGGGAACTCGAGGTCATGACGTGGCTGTGGGCCAACGGCTCGGGCACCGTCACCGAGGTGAAGGAGGGACTGGCCGATCCGCTCGCCTACACCACCGTGCTCACCATCCTCCGGAACCTGGAGGCGAAGGGCTTCCTCCGGCGCGAGGACGAAGGCCGCGCCCATCGGTACTTCCCTCGCGTGCAACAGAAGGCGGCGCGGCGACGTGCGCTGCGGCGGCTGATCGACACGCTCTTCCTTGGGTCGCCGGAGGCACTGCTCACGCACCTGGTGGACGAGCAGGACCTCTCGGAGGAAGAGCGGCGGCGGATCGCGAAGCGGCTCACGGAGCAGTCCAGGAAGCCGGGAGGTGCCCGATGATGCTCGCCTGGATGCTTTCCGTCTCCCTGTTCGGCGCCTTCGTCGCGCTCGCCGCGTCATCCACCGAGACGCTCGTGCGTGCGTCCGGCCGGCCGACTCGATGGATCTGGTGTGCCACGCTGCTCGTGGCCGTCGTCTGGCCGCTCGCGGCACTGATGCTTCCCCCATTGCCGTCCGGCGTGGCGACACTGCCCACGGTGCGCGTGTTGGCCGACGGTGCGGGAATACTCGCCTACTCGCCCACTGAAGCGGTGAGCGTGGCGACCCGACTCGTGATGGCGGCGTGGTGCGTCGCGAGCCTGCTCCTCGCGATCCGCCTCGTGCGCGGACTCGTCGCCATGCGGCGGTTGCATCGCGTCGCCGAGCCACGGGTGGTCGATGGAGTGCCTGTCCTCGTGGACGAGCGGCTGGGACCAGCGACGATCGGACTTCGGCGGCACGCGGTGCTCCTCCCGCGCTCGGTGCTCGACCTGGAGGAGTCGTTGCGACGACTCGTGCTGCAACACGAGCGGGAGCACTGCGCGGCGCGTGATCCGTGGCTGCTCCTCGCCGCGAGCCTCGCGGTCGTGCTCTTCCCTTGGAACGCCGCACTCTGGTTCATCTCGCGCCGCGTCCATCTCGCGCTCGAGCTCGATTGCGACGCGCGCGTGCTCGCTTCGGGCGCCGACCCGCTTCGCTACGGGAGGCTCCTACTCATGATCGCCCAGCGCGCGAGCTCGCTGCCACTCGCTCCCACGCTCGTCGCACCCCGCTCGCATCTCGAACGGAGGATCATGGCAATGCGCACACGGCTCGTTCGTCAGGACCCGGTGCATCTGGCCGTCGCGGGTGCACTACTGATCTTCGGTCTCGCCGGAGCTTGCTCGCAGGGAGCACCCGACGCCGGAGGCGCGAAGACGCCAGGTGTCACCGATGCGACGCCGCCCTCGGCGGCAGTGCCGACAGCGGAGCTCGTACAGGCCGGCGACACTCCAGCGAAGCAGATCCCTGGCATCGGTCTCCTGCGTTACCCCGACGCGATGCGAACGGCCAATCGCCAGGGCGAGGTGATCGCGCAGTTCGTCGTCGATCGCGACGGGACGGTGGACCTGTCGAGCTTCCGGGTGGTCAGATCCACCGATCCGGCGTTCACACAGGCGGTGCTGGCCGGGCTGAAGACCATGCGGTTCACTCCGGCTCGCAAGGGAGGAGTAGCGGTGCGACAGATGCTCGAGCAGCCGTTCACCTTCTCACTGCAAAGGAGCTGACGGGGGCGCTCACGCCCTGAGGTAGGTCGGAGCCTGTGGCGCGAGAGCATGGTCTGGCCAGCTGCGTCGAGCGCGGTAGGTTAGTCGCGAGCGGTTTCTGGACCGCACACACGCGAGGCGTCGATGCGCCGGATCCGCTTGGCCCTGCTCTCCATCGTCTTCGTGTCGTGCGAGCGTGCCTCCGCGCGTCCACTCGGCACTCCCGCGCGGCTCGTTGCCGGCAAGGCGGACACGATCGTCGTCAACAGCCGCGGCGCCGTGACGCTCCCCGTGCAGGTGCTTGACGACGCGGGCCATGAGTTGCCAACAAGCGGCCTTCGCTACGAGCGTCTGTCGGGCGACTCGATTGCGCTGTCGCCGAACGGCCAGCTCACCTGCGATCGGCGCCGCGATGCGGAGGTGCGCGTTTCGCTCGGCGCGTTGGCCAAGGCGTTCGTCGTGCGCTGCCGGCCGATCAAAGGATTCCGCTTCGTCTATGGCGACGGCCGGCCGCTCGTCGCCGGCGGGCCGACGCGCGACCTGCAGTTCGTCGCCGTCGGGGTGGACGACACGCCCGAACGGATGCTCGCCGGCACGGTGCGGATCCACGACAGCGCGGTCGCCGAGCTGCGCGGGCTGACCGTGCACCCGCGTTCGCGCGGTGAGACGATGGTGGAGCTCGATCTCAAGGAATGCCTCTGGCACGTCGGCATCATGGTGAACGAGCGCGTCGCGAGCCCATTGGATCTGCGCTTCGGCGACGATGTCTTCCTCGAGACTCCGCTCCGCCTCGTGGACGGCGAGCGCCGAGGCTGGCGACTGCCGCGCGGCGAGTATCGTGTGGGTCTGCTCACCCAGGACGTGAGCGGCACGAAGCTCCAGCTCGGAACCACCGCGATGAACTGCGTTCCATGGATTACCGGCGGGCAGAACTATCACTGCGTCGCGCTGGCCGGCGCCGCGGTGGACGTGCGGAACCCTCGCGGTGCCGGCACCGGCGGACAGCTCTACGGCGAGCTGTTCGTGCAGCGGATGGATCTTCCGCCAGCTGCGCGCGCGATGCGTTCGTCGAACGAAGTGCGCGTGAAGCGACCGTCGCGGCCCGCGAAGCGGAGCTGCCCGATGGTGCGCTGACATCCACTAGGGTGAATCCCGCGCCGAAGCGGGACTGGCGGCGCGTGACCGCGGGGCGGAAGTTCCGGCAACCAAGGTCTCCGTCCTCCTCCACGAGCACGCTCTCATGACGATCCCGCTCGACGCGCGCGCAGCGCCCCCGTCACCGCGCGTGGCGGCGCGTCGCCACGACAATCGCTTCTATACCGGGATGGGAATCGTCGCGTTCGCCGTGGCGATGATCGGGTTCAGCGATTCGCTCACGGGCGCCGCTACGGGATCGAAGACGTTCACGCGCCTGGTCCACTTCCACGGCGCGCTGTTCGGCTCGTGGCTGGTGTTCTTCATCCTGCAGGCGCGGCTGGTCGCCACGGGGCGCATCGCGATCCACCGGCGGCTCGGCGTGCTCGGCGCGGTGCTCGCGCTGTCGATGCTCGTCGTGGGCTATCGAACGGCGATCGTCGCCGCGCGGCACGGCTACGATCTCGACCGTCGGAACGATCCGCTCGGCTTCATGATCTTTCCGCTCGGCGACCTGTTGTCGTTCGCGATCCTCGTCGGCGCGGCGCTCTGGTTCCGGAAGCGTCCGATGGCGCACAAGCGCCTGATGCTGATGGCGACGGTCGGCGCGATGCTCAACGCGCCGCTCGCGCATCTCATCTCCAACACCCCCGCACTGTTCGCGATCACCGCGCCGATCATCCTGGTGCCGATGCTCCTGCTGCTGTTCGCGAGCGCCGTGTACGACAAGCTCACGCTCGGCAGGATTCACCCCGTGTCACTGTGGGTTGCGCTCGCACTGTTCGTGTGGGGCAATCTCCGCGCGGCGGCGATCCGGCCAAGCGCGGCCTGGCACTCGCTCGCGGGGTGGCTCGTCGGTTGAGCGGCTACAGCCTCTTCGACACGGCCATCGGCCGCTGCGGCATCGCGTGGACGAGCCGCGGGCTCGTCGGCGTCCAGCTCCCGGAGGCGACCGACGCTGCGACGCTCGCGCGGTTGCGCCGTCGTCATCCTCAGGCGCAGGAGTCCGCGCCGAGCACTGAAGCACGCCGCGCGATCGAGGGGATGACGGCGCTGCTGCGCGGTGAGCGCGTGGACCTCGGCGACGTCGAGCTCGACATGGAGGACGTCGTCGAATTTCACCGCCGGGTGCTCGAGCTGGCGCGGACGATCCCCGCCGGCCGGACCAGCACCTACGGCCAGCTCGCCGCGCAGCTCGGAGATCCTGGCCTCGCGCGCGCCGTGGGCGAGGCGCTCGGG
>DATFOL010000153.1:0-4976 GCA_035265545.1 Gemmatimonadaceae bacterium
TGATGTGGAACTGGCTCGTGTCCAACCTGGCCGTGGGCGCGACGGTGATCACCTACGACGGCGCACCGGTGCTCCGCGACCGGCCGATCCTGTGGGACGTCGTCACCCAGGAGCGGCTCGCGGTGTTCGGTACGAGCGCCAAGTGGATCGCGCTCGCCGAGAAGGACGGGCTGGTACCGGGCTCCACGCACGACCTCTCGTCGTTGCGCGCGATCCTCTCCACCGGCAGTCCACTCGCCGCGCACAGCTTCGACTTCGTCTACGAGCGCGTGAAGCCCGACGTGCGGCTCAGCAGCATCAGCGGCGGCACCGACATCATCTCGTGCTTTGCCGCCGGAGAGCCCACACGCCCCGTCTACCGGGGCGAGATCCAGATGCGCAGCTATGCCATGAACGTGGACGTCTATGACGATGACGGACGCTCCGTTCGTGGACGTCCGGGCGAGCTCGTCTGCACGGCGCCCTTCCCGAGCATGCCGGTGAGCTTCTGGAATGACCCGGACGGCAGCCGCTACCGCGCGGCGTACTTCGACGTCTATCCGAACACCTGGCGACATGGAGATTGGGCGGAGCTGACGGACCACGGCGGGATGATCATCCACGGGCGGAGCGACGCGACGCTCAATCCCGGCGGCGTGCGCATCGGCACGGCCGAGATCTACCGGCAGGTCGAGCGGCTGCCGGAGATCGTCGAAAGCCTGGTGATCGGGCAGGAGGTGGAGCAGGGTGACGTGCGCATCGTGCTGTTCGTGCGCCTGCAGCCGGGCCTCCAGCTGGACGAGGCGCTCCGCGACCGGATCAAACGCTGCATTCGCGAAAACACCTCTCCGCACCACGTCCCGAAACGGATCGTGCAGGTGGCGGACATTCCGCGGACGATCAGCGGAAAGATCACGGAGCTCGCCGTGCGCGACGTCGTGCACGGCCGCGAGGTGAAGAACAAGGATGCGTTGGCGAATCCGGAGGCGCTCGAGCTCTTCCGCGGTCTCGCGGAGCTGAGGGACTGAGCAAAGGTGAGTTGGTGAGTTGGATCGTGGGCTCGTTGGTCGGTTTAGAAGTGAGTTGAAGGGCAAAGGCCACGAACCAGCTTGGAGATCTCTCAGTGGAGTCTCCACACCGGTTCGTGGCCCTTCGCAGTTCAACTCACCAATCAACCGACGAACTAACCAGCGATCCAACTCACCAACTCACCCCGTACCAGCCTCCTCGCTATACTGAATCCAACGGGCCGAGCCAGGACCCGAACCAGCAGGAGACATTCAATGTCCACAGGCACGCTCGAAGTCGCCACCGAGGCGCACGACACCTTTCCGATCAACGGAACCGACCACATCGAGTTCTACGTCGGCAACGCGAAGCAGGCGGCGATGTACTACCGCTCCGCTTTCGGCTTCCGTCTCGTCGGGTATCGCGGCCCCGAGACGGGAGTTCGGGACCGGGCCAGCTACCTGCTGCAGCAGGGGAAGATCCGCTTCGTCCTCACGACCGCGATACGCCCCGATCTGAGCCCCGAGGCGAAGCGCGTCGCCGACCACGTGTACACCCACGGCGACGGTGTGCGCGACATCGCGCTGTGGGTGGACGATGCGCGCGACGCCTTCCGCAAGGCGGTCGAGCGTGGCGCGACGCCCGAGCAGGAGCCGTCGGTTCAACAGGACGACGACGGCGAGATCGTCTCTGCCTCGTTCCGGATCTACGGCGAGACCGTGCACTCGCTCGTCGAGCGGCGCAACTACCGCGGCCTGTTCATGCCCGGCTTCGTGCCGGTGTCCCCGCACTATGCACCGCCGGACGTCGGCCTCCAGTACGTCGACCACTGCGTGGGGAACGTCGAGCTCGGGAAGATGAACGAGTGGGTCGAGTTCTACTCCCACGTCATGGGCTTCCGGAACCTGCTCACCTTCGACGACAAGACCATCAGCACCGAGTACTCCTCGCTGATGTCGAAAGTGATGGCGAATGGGAACGATCGCATCAAATTCCCGATCAACGAGCCCGCTCGCGGACGGAGGAAGTCGCAGATCGACGAGTATCTCGACTTCTACCAGGGCCCGGGGGTGCAGCACCTCGCTCTCGCGACGGACGACATCATCGGCACCGTCACCGCCCTGCGCGATCGCGGCGTCGAGTTTCTCAGCGTGCCGACGACGTACTACGACGATTTGCAGAAGCGCGTCGGCAGGATCGACGAGCCGGTGGACCAGCTCGCGGCGCTCGGGATCCTCATCGACCGCGATCCGGACGGCTATCTGCTGCAGATCTTCACGAAGCCCGTGGAGGATCGCCCGACGGTGTTCTACGAGATCATCCAGCGCAAAGGCGCCCGCAGCTTCGGCGCCGGCAACTTCAAGGCGCTGTTCGAGGCGATCGAGCGCGAGCAGGCCTTGCGCGGAAACCTGTAAAAGGACGGACCATGCCGTTCTATCACACGCTCGGGCAGATCCCGCGAAAGCGGCACATCGCCTTCCGGAAGCCGAATGGCGGACTGTACTCCGAGCAGCTCGTCGGCCACGAAGGATTCACCGGCACCTCGGCGCTCCTCTACCACGTGCACCCGCCCACGACGGTGATGTCGGTGAAGCGGCTGATGGAGACGAAGCTCGAGGCGGACGACGACTCGACCCTCCGCCATCGCCACTTTCTCACCGCACGCTCGAAGAAGGGCGGAAGTCCCACGCTCGATCGAATCCCCCTCCTGTTCAACCAGGACGTCGCGATGCTCTACGTCGAGCCCGATCGCGACGACGAGCACTACTATCGCAACGCCCAGGCGGACGAGCTGGTGTACGTCGCGAAGGGGAAGGGCACTCTCGAGACGCAGTACGGCGATCTCCCGTTCGGGGAGGGCGACTACCTCGTGATCCATCGCGGCATCATGCATCGCTACCGCTTCGACCGGTCGGGCGATGCGCCGAAGCTGCTGTTGATGGAGAGCCGCGGGCACATTCGGCCGCCGAAGCGCTACCGCAACGAGTTCGGTCAGCTCGTCGAAGGCGCGCCCTACTCGGAGCGCGACATTCGCGTGCCCCGCGAGCTCCGGACTCACGACGAGATGGGTGAGTTCCGCATCCTCGTGAAGCAGTACGACGGCATCAACGAGGTGACGCTCGACCATCACCCGCTCGACGTCATCGGCTGGGATGGTCAGTTCTATCCGTGGGCATTCAACATCAACGACTTCGAGCCCATCGTCGGTCGCGTGCACCAGCCACCGCCAGTGCACCAGACCTTCCAAGGGGATGGCTTCGTCGTGTGCTCGTTCTGCCCTCGTCCGTACGACTTCCATCCCGAGGCGGTACCGGCGCCCTACAACCACAGCAACGTGGACTCGGACGAGGTGCTCTACTATGCGTCGAGCGAGTTCATGAGCCGCAAGGGGATCGAGTTCGGCTCGATCACGCATCATCCCGACGGGATTCCGCACGGCCCGCATCCGGGTCGCGCCGAGGCATCCATCGGCGCGAAGGCGACCGACGAGCTCGCGGTGATGATGGATACCTTTCGCCCCCTCAAGGTCGCGAAGCAGGCGCTCGAGATCGAGGATCCCGCGTATCACCGAAGCTGGGTCGATGCTCAGCACGCCGCGTTCAACCCGCCGACGAGCTGACGTGACCACGGTCGGCGCGCCGCGCAGGTACTTCGAGGGCGAGCGACCACCCCCTGAACCGTTCGCCGAACACGTCCTCGCGCTCTGGACCTTCGACGTTCGCATCCCCGATGGCCAGAGCGCGCTGCACACGATCTGGCCGGACGGCTGCGTCTCGATCTCGATCGTGGCCAACCGGGGCATGCCGTCCGCCGCGAGCATCATCGGGCCTCGACTGCGCGCCCTGCGCGTGCCGATGCGCAGCGGTCTGGTTCTGCGAGGCCTTCGGCTCTGGCCGGACACCGCGGCCAGCGTGCTCGGTGTGGATCCGGTCGCGATTCGCGATCTCACCCGGCCGGCCGCGGAGGTGCTCGGCGTGGGCGCGCTCTCGCTCGCGCGCGCGGTCGCTCGCGCCGCCGATGACTCAGCGCTCGACACGGTCTGGGAAGAGTGGCTCGCGCCGCGCATCGCCGTCGCCGATCTGCCGCAGCCCGACGTGCGTCACGTCGTCCGCCGGCTCATCGACACTGACGGCACGCACGACATCGCGGCAGCGGCGACCGAGGCGGGCGTCAGCATGCGGCAGCTCGAGAACAGGTTCGGCGCCGCGGTCGGACTCTCCCCTCGACAGTTCGCCCGGATTCGACGCGTGCGCGCGGCCATCGGCGCCATCGCCGGGGGAGAGCGTTCCCTCGTCGAGCTTGCGCGTCGGGCGAGGCTTCAACCGCCCTCGTTCATTCGCGAGTTCCGCCTGGTCGCCGGCCTCGCACCGGAGGCGCTGATGAATCAGCTCGATCAACTCGAGCATCCGGAGCACCGCCGGGTCAGCGCGTCCTGAACCTCGCGATCGCCGAGCGCGTGAACTCGGAGAGCACGAGCGCGCCGCTCACGCGAGCGCGGGCGGCGAGGACACTGTCCCAGTCGTCGGTGCCCTCCCAGAACGCGCGCTTCATCGCCGCCATCGCGGCGGGGTTCGACGCGGCGAGCGCCCGCGCCAGCAACGCCAGCGCTGCATCCATAGCGTCCACGTCGTCGAACACCCGAGCGTAGAGGCCGTGGCGCTCGCACCAGGCGGCGTCGCGCCAGTCCGTGTCAACGGCCAACGCCGCGAACGCGCCGCCCCCGATCCTGCGTTCGATCACGGGGCCGACGACGAACGGCCCGATGCCCACCGACAGCTCGCTGAGCTTTGCCGACGCGGTCTTCGTCGCGAGGGCGTAGTCGCCCGCCGCAGCGATTCCCACCCCACCGCCGGCGGCGCGCCCGTGCACCCGCACCAGCACGAACTTCGGCGCGCGGATCATCGCCAGGATCACCTCGGCGAATCCGCTGAAGAATTCCTGTCCCTCCTGCTCGGTCGAGATCGCGACCAGCTCGTCGAACGACGCGC
>DATFOL010000154.1:0-2232 GCA_035265545.1 Gemmatimonadaceae bacterium
TGAACGCGGGGTGAACGTGCCCGAGCGTCCGACGATCGTAGATCACTCCCGCGAGGATCAATAGATCCGGCACGCCGAAGAAAACGGGTGGCCCGCCCGCCCCCGGCGTGCCGGTGACACGCGCCAGTGCGGCGCCGAGGAGACTGAGCGTCGCGACGAGCATCAGCCGCTTGTGCATCGCGGCCTGACGCCGGTAGTACACGGCCGCGGCGACGAGCGGCGCGAAGACGAGCATGTCGAAGACCGGGATGATCAGGAACTCGAGCGGTGTCAGCCCGGGGGGCGCGCGGCCCGAGCGCGCGGCCTCGATCGCCAGGGTGAAGCCGAGTGGGATCATCAGGGCGGCGAGCAGTGCTCCGCCGTAGCCGAGCGCACGGTGCAGGTCGCGCCGTCCAACGGCGATCAACGTCGTTTGGATCGCGAACAGCACCACCCATCCCGTGAACGCCGCGCCGTGAAGTACGCGCAATCCGGAAAGCGCCGGTCGACCGAAATAGCTCGACAGGTAGAAGGTGCGCATGAATCCGACGAAGACGATCGCCAGGATGACGAGCGACATCCCGCCAAAGAAGAGTCGGTCGGTCGAGCGCGAGGCGGGAGTAGCTGGAAGGCTGACGGCCATCGGGAGGCTCCGGCTCTTCGCGTTAGGCGCGGCGGTGAAGCGTCGGATGAAATTGTGCTCGCCCCTGAGCGGCGCAAGGGCGAGTGTCCACGGTGAGTTCAGCGCTCGGAGGCGTCCCGCCGCAGCTCGAACGAGCGAATGACCCGATCCAACTCCGCCTGAACGTCGGCGCGCTCGGTGCCGCGCACCGTGAGGGTGACGATCGCTTCATCCGCGAGCGCGATCATCACCGTCGTGCGCTCCGGCTCCGCAGGGCTGTAGCGGTACGTGGTCCCGTCGAGGCGCAGCGCCTTGCGCGCGCCCGGCACTTCGATCCAGGCGCGCGAGTCCGGAGTCAGCCAGCGGGCTGCGCTCTCTTCGGCCTCGCGCCACGTGCGGTGCGCCAAGGCATGCACGTTCACGAACACGTCGGCCAGGGCGTCGCCGCACAACGGGCCATGCCACACCTCGACCGTGCGATGCTCCGTCGGAACGGCGTGCGCGCCGCCACCCTCGAGCGTCGTCGGGATTCGCACGCGGTACGCTCCGCCGCCGACCTCTCGATACTCGGTAGGGCCGCGCGCCGCGTGCCGATCGGTCGCGCTCTCGCGGAGGTGCGCGCCCGGGAGCCACCACTCCTCGAGTGCCGCGCACGCGTCCTCTCGCGCCACACCCTCGCGGTCGTCGAGCGCGAGCCACTCCAGGAACTCGACGATCACCTTCTCCTGATCCGCCGAGAGTGTCGTCAGGCGCGCGGGCACGCGGTCGGGCGGCCGGAGCGAGCGCACGGTCGCTTCGATCACCATGTGTGGATCGTCCGGATGGTCGACCGCATACTCGATCAGCCGAGGGAGGTACTGCCGCCACGACCGCGCGTCGAGATAGGGCATCGCCCAGAAGGCGAATCCTTCCAGATAGGCATCCGTCGGCTCGTCCTGCTGCTGGTCGAACGGCTCGGGGAGCTCGTAGCTGTCCACCGCGTTCGCGCCACGGAGCGACAAGGGCGGCGTCGCGTCGGCGTCGTCCCGAAATGCCGCGCGCGCCTTGCGCACCAGATCAGCGTGATCCATTGATCGGGAATGGTGACGACATGAGACGCGTCGGACGGAGCCTCCTCGTGCTCGCGGGCATCGTCGTGCTCAGTGTACCGCTCACTTTCGTCATCACGATCGCGCTGCTCCCGGTCTGGTCGTCGATCGAGCGTCGCTGGGGGATCGAGTCGGTCGGGCACTCGGGCCCTGCCGAGTGGTGCTTCTGGGTAGTGTTCGCGATGTGCGTCGTCGCGATCTGCATCATAATGTTGCTCGTCGGTGCGCGCGGGCCACGCGGACGTCCCGCAGTCGTGCGGGCCGGTGGCGGAGGGGAGACGCCGTGACGGAGCGCCGCAGCGGCGCCATGCTTCTGGTCTGGCTCGCAGCACCGCTGGCTGCCCTCCCAGCCATCGGGTGGGCCCTCACCGTGACACTTCTGGTCGTCGCCTCGATGTTCTTCCATCCGTGAGCGCGTCACGACGAGCGTCAGGCGCGGCCGCAAGAAGCGAGGCGCTTCCGCGTGCGTCGGTTTGGTGACGCGCACCCGAGCTCGACGGGCAGCTTCGGGTCATGCCCACTCCCTCGGAGCAGAAGGCGCTC
>DATFOL010000155.1:0-7990 GCA_035265545.1 Gemmatimonadaceae bacterium
GCACGGGCCTCGTATCGTGGGTAGAGTGACTTTGGCGGGAACATGCCATGCTCGAATCCCGTCGCGTCGTCCCACTGGGTTCCAGGCGCGATCTCGAACGGACCCATCTCCTCGATGGTGTCCACTCCAGTGAGGTTGAAGGCGAGCGAGTTGAGTCGCCGCCCTCTCGTGGTCTCCTCCGGCGCGGGAAAATCGCGGTGCCAGGGCTGATGGACCGCGCCCGGCAGCGGCACGTCGAACCCGATCTCGACGATCCTGTAGTCTTCGCCGAGAACCGCGGCGCAGACCGTCTCCACCCACGGATGCGTCACGAGATCGACGAAGCCCCGAATGCGCTCCGGATGCGTCTCCACGTAGTAGCGCTTCGGTCCGCGACCCACTGCACCGCCCGGACGCGCCAGCGCCTCGGCGAACAGCTCGTCGATGTCCTCGCGCGTCGCCTGCGCCCACTCGCGGCTGAACGCGCCGCGAAGCGCAGTGATCCCGTCGCCGTAGAGCGCGCCCATGATCGTCGCGACGTCGTACGCGGGCGCGGACGCAGTAGCGCGGTCTTCGAGTGTGGTTGCCGTCATCATGCTCCAACGCTCCTCACGAGTGTCGAACCACGTTCGACGACCCGAAGCGGCTTGGCAAGCGGACTCACGCCTACCAGCACTCACCGCGGGGGAGCGGAATTCGCTCGCCCGGTGCGACGGCTCCGCCGAAGCTCGGCTCGCCCGACGCAGACCACGAGAACGGCTGCATGCGCACGCTTCGCTTCCAGCCGGGCATGGCGGAGTCCTTCGAGTGGTACACGATCCAGTGCTCGGCGGAATCCGACGAGGTGACGAAGCTGGCGTGACCCACGCCGAACACGCGCTCGTTCCCGGTGAACACGGGGCCGCTCTTCACCCAGTGCTTGGGTTCGAGCGGATCCGCCGTGGTGTCGCGCAGGCGGAGCTGTCCGATCGCGTACTCCTTCAGCCACGAATCGCGTGTGGAGTAAAGCACGAAGACGCCGCCGCCGCGCCGGAGGAACTGTGGCCCTTCCAGGAGATCGAGCTCGGGCCCGCGCTCCCAGCTCTGGTCGGGCGCGCTGAGCAGCACGCGGTTGGTCGTGATCGTCCACGGATTCGTCAGCGGCGCCATGTAGAGCTGCTGTGGTGTCTTGTCGGTTGTCGCACGCGTGGACCAGCCCGACCACACCGCATAGTCACGCCCCGCGATGCGCCCGACGGTCATGTCGATCGACCAGCGATCTCCGGTGCCGGTGCCGGCGCTGTCGCCCGTGTAGATCATCCCGCGATCGGCCCACCGGCCGAGCGGATCGGCGTCGGCCGATTGGAGCACGCCCGCGTGCTGGCTCGTGAACGGCGGGCCGCCGCGCCCCGCGGCATAGTAGACGTACCAGCGGCCATCGATGAAGTGCATCTCGGGCGCCCAGATGTGCGTGCGGTTCCATCCGGTGTCCGGCGCGCTCCAGATGGGCTTCGCCGGCGCGGTCAGGACTTCCGAGAGCCGCGGCGAGCGCGCGACCCAGATCCGGCGATCGTGCGACTTCACGTAGTAGTACATCCCGTCGTGGCGAACGACCCACGGGTCGGCGCCCGCGACGAGCGGGTTCGCGAACGTGCACGCGGAAGCGGTTGCTGGCGTCGGTGCGACGCTCGCGCCGCGCGCGCAGGCGATCGTCGTCAGCGCGAAGACGAGCGACGCGCGGCGTGCCGTCGGCAGCGGACTCGCTGGCCCGATGCGCGGCACGCTGCGCGCGTGGCTCAGTGCGACGAGCGCGCCGCCGCGACGGCCGCCGTCAATGCCGGCACGACCTCCAGCACGTCGCCGACGATGCCGTAGTCGGCGACCTTGAAGATCGGCGCGTCCTTGTCCTTGTTGATCGCCACGATCGTCTTCGACGTGCGCATCCCCGCGAGGTGCTGGATCGCGCCGGAGATTCCCACCGCGACGTAGAGCTGCGGACTCACCTGCCGGCCCGTCTGCCCGATCTGGTCGCTGTGCGGACGCCAGCCGTCGTCGGTGACGGCGCGCGTCGCGCCGACGGCCGCGTTGCCGAACGCGTCGGCGAGGGCTTCGACCAGCTTGAAGTTCTCCGCCGCCTTGAGCCCGCGTCCGCCGGCGACGATCACCGGCGCCTCGCCGAGATCGGGGCGTCCCTTCGCGCCTTCCACGACTTCCCTCACGACGACGCGCGCCGCTGCGGGATCGGCCGACGGCTGGATGCTCTCGGTGCGCGCCGCGCGCGCAGACTCCTTCGCCGTGAACGCACCAGGGCGCACGCTCAGCACCACCGGGGAGCCGGTTAGCGTCAGCGTCAGCATGACCTTGTTCGCGAATCCGGGATGCTTCACCGTCACCGCGTCACCGGCGACGTTGATCTCCGTCACGTCCGCCCCGATCGGCGCATCGAGTCGCGCCGCCAGCCGCGGCGCGAGGTCGCGTCCCTGCGTCGAGAAGCCCAGCACCACCGCTCGGTAGCTGCCCTGTCTGGCGCGATCGGCCATCGTCGCCGCGATCGATTCGCGCTCGAAGTTCGCGAGGCCGGCGTGTTCCGCGATCAGCACGACGTCGGCACCGTGCTGCCCGAGCTGTTCGGCGACGGCGCCGACACCCGAAGGCCCGGCGACGAGCGCGTGCACCTCGCCTCCACCCGACGCGTCGGCGAGCGCGCGAGCCGCGGTCACCGCCTCGAGCGCCACCTTTCGGAGCGCCGTGCCCCGCGTCTCGGCGAATACCAGGACGTTCGCCATCAGAGCACCTTCGCCTCGGTCTGGAGAAGCCGCACGAGCTCGGGCACCGCGGCGGCGCCCTCGCCGATGATGCGTCCGGCCGCGCGCTCCGGCGGGAGCTCCGCCTTCTGCACGGTGACGCGAATCGCGCCGAGCTGGGCGGGCTTCGACTCGAGCGGCTTCTTCTTCGCCGCCATGATCCCCTTGAGCGACGGGTAGCGCGGCCGCGCCACGCCCTCGTCGATCGTCACGACGGCGGGGAGCGGAAACTCGACGAGCTCCGCGGCGCCCTCGAGCTCGCGGCGAGCCGACCCGCGTCCGTTCGCGACGTGTAGCTGCGATGCGGCGGTCACGCAGGGAAGGCCGAGCAGCTCGGCGGTGGCCGTTCCGACGACGCCGGCCGAGGTATCGAAGGCATGCTTGCCGAAGAGGACGAGGTCGTAGCCGCCATCCTTCAGCTCGGCGGCCAGCGCCTTGGCTACCGCGATTCCATCGGCGGGAGTGGCGTCGGTCTTGAGCTGCACGGCGCGATCGGCGCCCATGCTCATCGCCTTCCGCAGCGACTCCTGGACCGCGTCCGGGCCGACCGCGATGACGACGGTCTCACCGCCGCCCGACTTCTCATTGATCTGCAGCGCGGCCTCGACGGCGTAACCGGCGAAGTCGTCGATGTCGAACTTCAGGCCGGCCTCGTCGATGGCGACGCCCGAGGCAGCGATCTTGAACCGCGATTCGGAATCGGGCGTGCGCTTGATGCAGACGGCAATTTTCACCGCCGGTGCCCCCATGTGAAAGAATTCACATGAAAGCTAGAGCCACGCACCGCGCGGAGGTAGGTGCCGTCGACGAGGCCGATCAGTCCGCGCCCCGTCCAGGACCGTGACCGAGCTCCTCGTCGTTGCTCTGGAGCGCGCCACCCGAGTTCTGAGTCGCGCCACCTGGCCGCGCCACGGCGCCCTCTCCCGTCTCGCCACCAGCGTGCTGCCGCGCACCGCCCGGTGCGCCGCGCGCGTCACTCAGCGAGGCATACGGACTGTCGTCGCGCTGGGCGGGGAAATCGGGCATCTCGTGCTCGTCCTGCTTCCGCTGCTCGTCGGACATGGGATCCTCTCGGTGGGAGACGATGTCAGAGCGGCAAGTGAGGTGCCAGATGCCGCCCGCACTGGGCTGGCGTCGCGTGGTCCCAACGGCGGGAACGCGGATTTGAGCGGACGACCCGGATTGCCACGGATTGGCGCAACTGCGGCGCATTGATCGCTGCGCCGCAGCCAAAAAGAAATCCTTGGGCCGTGGATGGAGAGGAGCGTTGCACCAGAGTACACAGCTCGACCCGGAGAGGAGCCGATCCGGCCCTTCTGCGGTTCAGATCCGCTGAAATCCGCGTTCCCGCTTTTTAGTCTCCAATCGTGGCCAAGGCCCGCCACCCCGACCATCGACTACTTGAACGCGTTCAACCCGGTGACCGCCTGCCCCAGGATCAGCGAGTGAACGTCGTGCGTGCCCTCGTAGGTGTACACGCTCTCGAGGTTCGCCATGTGACGCATCGCCGAGTACTCGGCGAGGATCCCGTTCGCGCCGAGCAGCCGACGCGCTTCGCGGGCGATCTCCGTGGCGATGTGCACGTTGTTCCGCTTCGCGAGCGACACCTGCTGCGGCGTGAAGGTGCCCGCGTCCTTGAGCCGCCCGAGATGCAGGGCGACCAGCTGCCCCTTCACGATCTCGGTGAGCATGTCGGCGAGGCGGACCTGCTGGATCTGGAAGCCGCCGACCGGCCGGTCGAACATCACTCGCGTCTTCGCGTACTCCAGCGCTTCCTCGAAGCACGCCATCGCCGCGCCAAGCGCACCCCACGAGATACCGTAGCGGGCCTGGGTGAGACACATGAGCGGGCTCTTGAGGCCCCCCGATCCGGGGAGGATGGCGTCGGCGGGGAGATGCACGTCCTGGAACGACAGCTCGCTCGTGTCGCTCGCCCGCAGCGAGAGCTTCCCCTTCTGGTCCTTCGCCTTGAAGCCGGCCGAGTCGGTCGGGACCACGAAGCCGCGGATCGACCGGTCGCTCGGATCGCCATTGGTCTTGGCCCACACCACGGCGATGTTCGCGGTGGATCCGTTGGTGATCCACATCTTCGATCCGCTGAGCACCCACGTGCCGTCGCTCTGCTCGCGGGCCATCGTGATCATGCCGCTCGGGTTGGAGCCGTAGTCCGGCTCCGTCAAGCCAAAGCAGCCGATGGTCTCGCCCTTCGCCATCGGTGGGAGCCATCGGCGCTTCTGCTCCTCCGACCCGAACGCATAGATCGGATACATCGCCAGCGCCCCCTGAACGCTGGCGAAGGAACGCACCCCCGAATCGCCGCGCTCCAGCTCCTGCATGATCAGGCCGTACTGCACGTTGTTCAGCCCCGCGCAGCCGTACTCCTCGGGCAGATTGGCGCCGAACACGCCCAGCTCGCCCATCTCGGGGATGAGCTCCTTCGGGAAGCGGCCCTCGACGTAGGCGTCGCCGATGATCGGGAGGACGCGCTCGTCGACGAAGCGTCGTACGCTGTCGCGAACGGCGCGCTCCTCTTCGCTGAGCGCGCCGTCGATGTCATAGAAGTCGAGCATGGGGTGCGGGAAGGGGTGACCTGCCCGCGAAAGCTAATCAGCCATCGCGGGCGGCGCGGCGGCCGAGCGTCTGCGACCCTTCGGCGCGGCCGGGCCGCGTTGCCAGAACGCGTCGTGCGTACGGTGCGATCCCGACCTCGCGTGCCTTCGCGCGGAAGGTCGCGGCGTGGTCGATCGTGTGCCCGACCTCGTCCTGCCACTGGTGCACCATCTCGTGCAGCAGCGTGTGGAGCGCTTCCTCCCAGCCGTGACGCTTGAGATGTGCGCGGCTGATCGCGATCTCCGCTGGATCGCCGCCCGGTGTGCTCGCGGTGTAGTGCCCCAGACGGCTCTTCATCCGGCGCGACACCCGGATCGGCAGGTGCTTGAGCCGTCCGTGGAAGTAGCGCGCGTTGTACCGCCCGTGCCACGCCGTGAGCTTCTCGGCGATCTCGACGTCGTCCTGGTGCGTGCGATCGCGTCGTGCGTGCGGCCGCGACGACCGGATCGGGTGCGCGACGATGATCCGCTGCGCCGCGCGGCGCTCGGCGCGCGTCCGCCCTTCGACGAACACGACGATCGCGCGCAGCACAGGCAGCGGCGCACCGAGGTAGCCCTCGTGCACGCGGAGCTCGCCGCCGCCGAAGCTGACCATCACGTTGCGGTTGCGCGTCAGTCGGCAGCGCCTGATGCGGGTGAGCCCGAGCTCCCGGAGGAGCTCGAGGAGGTCGTCGGCGTCTCGCGGTGGGGTGACGTCGAGCGTGAGCTCGAGCTGCGATGGATCGCGATGGCCGCGAAAGAGTCGAGTCAGCGTGCGAAGCACTTGACCGGCCCCGAGACGAAGCCGCTGGCGGCGGCGTTCCAGACGAGCGTGGACACTTCGATTTTCTCCTGCGTGATGCTGATGCTGTTGACGGACGACGGGCGCCCGCCGCGCATCCGATTGGAAACGGTACCCGCCGTCGAAATAACTGTGCCCTTCCTGGTGTGCTCGATGTAGTGGATCGCGTCCTGGTGGTCGTGACCGCAGAGCACGAGATCCACGGCCATGTCGGCGAACGCGCCGAGCACCCGATTGGTGTCCTTGAGGCCGTGTCGCTGCGAGAGCTCCCCCTTCACGGGGTTGTGGTGCATGACGACGACGCGCAGGTCATCCGGTGGTGACTCGGCGAACACGGCGCGGAGCCGTTCCACCTGGGACCGGCGCACGATGCCGATGATCGAGATGTCGCGCAGCCTCCACGTGAGCGACTGGCGAACGACGCCATGGGACGTGTTGAGCCCGGCGAAGGTGGCGCCCGGCACCCGAAGCACGGGCTCGATGTCCTCGTCGATGTAGCGGCGGTAGGTGGCGAACATCTCGGGCTCGTCACCGAGTCCGAGCGGCGACTTCCACCACTGCACGTCGTGGTTGCCGGGAATGCAGATGACCTTGCTGACCCGCTCGGCGTACTTGATGAACGCTCTCGCGCGTTGGAACTCGCCCGACCGGGCGCGCTGCGAGAGGTCGCCGGAGATTGCGACCACATCGTAGCGCCGATCCTGGATCAGCGACTCCATGGCCTCGTACTGTTCGGGGACGGCCGGGTGGCCGAAATGCAGATCCGAGCAGTGGAAGAGCGTGATCGTCACAGCCTGGCGATGATCGCGTCGGTGAACTGGTCCGTCGTCGCCGTCCCGCCGAGATCGCGCGTCACCGTCTTGCCGTCGCGCATCGTCTCCTCGATCGCCGTGCGGATGCGCTGGGCGCGCGGCTCGTCGCACAGGTACTCGAGCATCATGCACGCGGCGAACATCAGCGCGCCCGGGTTCGCGACCCCCTTCCCCGCGATGTCTGGTGCCGTCCCGTGGACGGCCTCGAAGATCGCGCCGCCGAGTCCGATGTTGGCCCCGGGCGCGAGCCCGAGTCCGCCGACCAGACCAGAGATGAGGTCGGATAGGATGTCGCCGAACAGGTTCGTCGTGACGATGACGTCGTAACGCTCGGGCTTGAGCACGAGGTTCATCGCCATGGCGTCCACGATCACCTCCTCGAACTCGATCTTCGAATACTCGCGCGCCACCATGCGGCCGACGTCGAGAAAGAGTCCCTGCGAGTTCTTGAGGATGTTCGCCTTGTGGACGATCGTCACCTTCTTCCGGCCGTGCTTCTCGGCGTAGTCGAAAGCGTACCGCACGATCCGCTCGGAGCCGGCCCGCGTGATCAGTGCGACGGACTCGGCCGCGGCGCGCGGATCACTGCCGATCTTGATGTAGTGCTCGATCCCGATGTACAGCCCTTCCGTGTTCTCGCGGATGAGCACGATGTCGACGTCGGCGTAGCGACCGCCCGGTCGGATGGTGTGCGCCGGCCGCACGTTCGCATAGAGATCGAACGTCTTGCGCAGCTGGACGTTGATCGAGCGGAACCCCTCGCCGACCGGGGTCTCGAGCGGACCCTTCAGCGCCACGCGGGTTCGCTTGATCGAGTCGAGCGTCTCGTCAGGAATCGGATCGCCGTAGCGCGCGACGCCCGCCATCCCCGCGTACTGCGGATCCCATGCGATGTCCGCACCGGCCGCCTCGAGAAGGCGGACGGTCGCGCTGCTGATGGACGGACCGATCCCGTCTCCGGATATCAGAGTGACTGGCGTCGGCATATCGATGGACCGGAAGCGGTGGTCAACGGATGGTGATCAG
>DATFOL010000156.1:0-9681 GCA_035265545.1 Gemmatimonadaceae bacterium
GCTCGTAGCTTGCCGCACGCGCCTCGATCGCTGAAACGCAACGGTCGAGCTCCCCGTAGGGTGGGGCAACCTAGAGATCGCAAGGTGTGTTGCCGATGCTCACCAAAGACGACATCGAGAGTTTCCTCGTCCGGCTCGCCGCCACGGGCGCGACGTATTCGGAAGTCGAACCCGGCTTCTGGATCGTGCGCCCGAGCTCGGACAGCGATCTCTCGATCGCAGTGAACTATTCGCCCCCCGTCCTGCTGCTCCGCATCGACGTCATGACACTCCCGTCGGACGGCGCACGCACCGCGACGCTCACCCGCCGGCTGCTCGAGCTCAACGCCTCGGACCTGCTGCACGGATCCTACGGGATCCAGGACGAGCACATCGTCCTCACCGAAGCGCTCGAGCTCTCGGCACTCGACTATGAGGAATTCCTCGCGAGCTACGAGAGCATGACGCTCGCGCTCGCGTCGCACCTTCGCGAGCTCGGCTCGTTCCGCGAGGCACGCTGACCCATGGGTATCTTCGATCGTTTCTCGTCGCTCCTGAAGTCCAACATCAATGACCTGATCTCCAAGGCGGAAGATCCGGAGAAGATGTTGACGCAGATCCTCGTCGACATGCGCGGCCAGCTCGTGAAGGCGAAGCAGCAGGTCGCGTCGGCCATCGCCGACGAGAAGCGGCTGCGCGACCAGGCCGACGCCGAGTTCAAGCAGGCGCAGGACTGGGAGCGGCGCGCGATGCTCGCCATCCAGGAAGGACGCGACGACCTCGCCAAGCAGGCGCTTGTTCGGCAGGCCGAGCATAACAGCCACGGCGAGCAGCTTGCCGCGACGTGGGAGCAGCACAAGCTCGAGACGGACAAGCTCAAGAATCAGCTCCGCGATCTGAACGACAAGATCGAAGAGGCCAAGCGCAAGAAGAACCTCCTCATCGCCCGTCAGCGCCGCGCGCAGGCCCAGCAGCGCATCGCGGAGACGATGTCGTCGCTATCCGAGAAGAGCGCCTTCGAGGCGTTCGCCCGGATGGAGGAGCGCATCGAGAGCAACGAGCGGCAGATCAAGGCGTCGGCCGAGATCGACGAGGAGTTCACCGGCGATACGCTGAATCAGCAGTTCAAGCAGCTCGAGAAGGGCAGTGTCGGCGTGTCGGTGGACAATCAGTTGCTCGCGCTCAAGCAGAAGATGGGGATGCTGCCCGCTCCGGCCGCGCAGCAGAGCAAGGCGCTTGGTGCCGGCCAGGGTGACGAGGAGACCGTGCACGCCGAGATCGAGCACCCGACGGAAGAGAAGGGTCGGTGAGCGGGGAGGGCGCGGCGCGCCGATTCAAGTTCGCGCCGATCCTCACCGCGACGGTCTTCACCGTCCTTCTGCTGTGGATCGCCGGAAAGGTCGCGCACGTCATCCTGCTGCTGTTCCTCGGCATCATGATCTCGCTGTACCTCGGTGCGCTCTCCGGGGTACTTCAGCGCCGCCTCCGAATCCCGAGCGGCTGGTCGTTGCTCGCGGCCGTGATGCTCACGCTCGGCGCGCTCGCCGTGCTGTTCTACATTCTCGTCCCGCCACTGGTCCTGCAGACGCAGGAGCTCGTGCGCGTCCTCCCGCGGTACATCACCGGCTGGGAAGCGGCGGTCGACCGACTCGTCGCGCGCGTGCCCGCGCTCGCCTCCGTCTACGAGCCTGGCCAGCACAAGCTCCTCCTCGCGCTCTACGATCAGGTCACCAGCCAGTTCAACGACGTCGTGCCGAAGGTGTTCGGCATCGTCGAGGTGCTCATCAGCATCTTCTCCGTCGGCGTGATGGGGCTGTACCTCGCGCTACACCCCGCGCTGTACCGTGAGTGGCTCATCGCGCTGTTTCCGCCGATCCACCGCGACCTCGTGCGCGACGTGCTCACCGACTGCGCCGACTCACTTCGCGCCTACATCGTCGGGCTGCTCCTCGCGATGACCTTTCTCGCGTCGCTCACCGCGATTGGCCTGGGCGTGCTGAAAGTGCCCTACGCCCTCACCTTCGGGGTCTTCACCGGACTCGCCGTGGTAGTCCCATTCTTCGGGACGCTGCTCGCCACCGCGCTTCCCGTCCTGTTCGTCATCGGGGGTCCCGACGGTGGCACGCGTGCCCTCTGGGTGATCGTCGTCGGTATCGTCGTGCACCTGATCGAGGGGAACGTAGTCGCGCCGCTCATCATGTCGAAGAAGGTCGACCTGCCGCCGGTGCTGACGATCGTTTTCGTCCTCATCATCGGGAAGCTGCTCGGGCCACTCGGACTCCTCGTCGCCGTGCCGGGGCTCGCCGTCATCATGGTCATCGTGCGGCGCATCCTGCTCACGCGCCTCTACGAGGGGCAGGGGTTCAGGCGCACCACGCGCGAGCGCCCGCTCGTCCTCCGACTTCCCGCATCCGAGGGCGGCGTGATCCTTCCCCGCACGCACCTCGACATCGTCTCGCTGCTGGAGCGGCGGAGCACCGCGGCACCGGTGTAGATTGCCCGTTCGTCGCTGACGAGCTCACCTCGCACGCCCGGGCACTGCATGTCGCGTGACCAACGCTTCCTGATCCTCGCCGACGGCCTGTTCGGGCCCGACAGCTCCAAGACCGCGAACGCCTGCATCCGCTACACCCCCGAACGCGTCGTCGGCGTGATCGATGCCACGCGCGCCGGACGAACGGCGGACGACGTGATCGGCTTTGGCGGTGACCTCCCCGTCGTCGCGACGCTCGACGAGGGGCTCGCCCTCGATCCGAATGCGTTGCTCATCGGCATCGCGCCCTCCGGCGGAAAGCTTCCCGCCGAGTGGGTCACGCTCATCGGTCGCGCCATCGAGCGCGGACTCGAGATCTGGAGCGGGCTGCACACCTTCATCGCGGACGTCCCCGAGCTCGCCGCGCTCGCCGCGAAGCACGGCGTCGCGATCCACGATCTCCGCCGCCCGCCCGCGAGCCTCGACGTCGCCCGCGGACGCGTTCGCGCCATCGATGCGACGGTGGTGCTCACCGTCGGCACGGACTGCAACATCGGCAAGATGACGACGCAGCTGCAGATCCTCGATGCGCTGCGCGCCAAGGGGATTCGCACCGCATTCGCCGCCACCGGACAGACCGGCATTCTCATCGAGGGACGCGGCGTCGCCGTGGACGCCGTCGTGGCGGACTTCATCGCCGGCGCCGCCGAGCGCCTCGTGCTCGAGTCGGCGAAGGACGCCGACCTCGTGCTCGTGGAAGGGCAGGGCTCGATCATCCACCCCAGCTACTCGGGCGTCACCTACGGGCTGATGCACGGCTCGTTGCCGCACGCCCAGGTGATGTGCGCGCAGCCGTCTCGCAAGGCGATCAACGGCTGCGAGTGGGTGAAGATCCCGCCGCTCTCGGAGTTCATCCGACTCAGTGAACTGGCACTAGCACCTCTTCGGCCGGCGCCGGTCATCGCCGTCGCCCTCAACACCTTCGACCTCGGCGAGGACGCGGCGCGAAGGATCGTCGAAGAGACCCAGCGCGAGACGGGACTGCCTACGACCGATCCCGTGCGATTCGATTCGGCCCCGATCGTCGACGCGATCGCGGAGTTCCATGCGGCGCGAGCGGCGCGGAGCGCCGCCGTGACTCGGTGACTCACTGACCTTCGCGGCGCTGCGCGCCGCTGGTGACTCGGTCGACTGAGTCACTGAGTCACTGAGTCACTGAGTCACTGAGTCACTGAGTCACCGTTTCGCTGACGCTGACCTCCCATCCCCCTCCGGCAGCCCCGTCGACCAGGCCGCTGCCACCAGGGCCAGCGCGCCCGCGTACAGTAGCGCCTCGCGATAGTCGTTCACCGGTGCGAGAAGCCCGAACACGAGCGTGCACACCGCCGCCGCTACGCGCCCGATGTTGTAGCAGAACCCCGCTCCCGTCGTTCGCAGCAGCGTCGGGAAGAGCGGGGGCAGATACATCGTGAACAGGGCGAACACCCCGGAAAAGAATCCCGCCAGTGGGAACCAGAAGAAGGCGAGTGAGTTGACGCTGCGTGGCACGATGAACGCCGCGATGATGCCGACGCCGAGTCCGGCGAGGAAGATCACGATCGCGCGACGATTGCCCAGCCGGCGCGCCAGCCATCCCGCCCCGAAGTTGCCGACGATCGCCATCGCGTTCAGCACGAAGAACGACGCCGAGACGATCCGCGTGACCTCGCCCGCGTCGGTGCCCGCGTCCACGAGGAGTCGCCGCAGGTGCTGCGATTGCCAGAACTGGAACAGCCACCATCCCGAGAGCGCGAGCGCGCAGGTCGTCGTCGTGCGCAGCGTGATCGGCGCCACCGTGCCGCGGAACAGGTCGCGTGCCCGTGGACGCGCACCACCGCTCTCGCGCTCGGCACGCTGCCAAGCCTCCGGCTCGGGCACGTGACGCCGGATCCAGAACACGAGGAACGCCGGCAGCACACCCACGAGGAACACGTACCGCTCGGTGTTCGGGGGCAACACCAGCGACAGCAGCCCAACCGTGATCGCCGCGAGGAGGATGCCGAGATTGACCCCGGTCTGCAGCATCGCGGCGATCCACGGGCGCCACGCCTTCGGCCACGTCTCCGAGAGGAGCGACGCGCCCACCGCCCATTCGCCGCCGATCCCGAGCGCGGCGATGAACCGGAACAGCATCAGCTGCCACCAGGTCTGCGCGAAGGCGCACAGGCCCGTGCAGATCGCATACGTCAGGATCGTCAGCGAGAGCGCGCGACTGCGGCCGAGTATGTCGCCCAACCTCCCGAAGAAGGAGCCGCCCAGCGCCCATCCGAGGAGGAATGCGGCCTGGATGTACGCGCTCTTCTCCTTCACCCCGGGATCGGCGTTGCTCACCGTGCCGATGAGCTGCAGCACGACCGGCGCCGCGACCAGCGTGTAGAGGTGCATGTCGAGCCCGTCGAACAGCCAGCCGAGCCACGCTGCCGTCCCCGACCTCCACTGCTGAGGCGTCAGCTCGCTCAGTCGTGACGCCTCGCGCGCGGGACTTCCGTCCGCTTCGAAGCTGGTACCGACGTCGGTCTGACGCGCTTGGTCGAGCTGCACGGAGGCTCCTGGGTCGCTGCGTCCACCCGATCGGCGGACCGCGCCAATGATGCGCCTGGGCTCGTGCTCCGCAAGGCGACGCGCGGGCGTTTGGTACAAGGGGCATGGGCACGATGGCGCACCTGCGCGCCGCGTCGCGCAGCATACGCGCATGCGCCTCGCCCTCCGCGCCCGCGCTCTCTGGAAGAGCTATGCTGCCGGCGTCGCCGGCTGTTCGGCACGTGTCTGGGTACTGCGCGGCACGAGCCTCGACGTCGAGCATGGAGAGTGCGTCGCCATCCTCGGCGCGCGCGGCGCCGGCACCACGACTCTGCTCCACTGTCTCGCCGGCCTGCGACGCGCCGACGCAGGCACCATCGAGCTCGGTCTAACTCCGCAGCTCGTCGATGCGCCCACCGTCGGCGGCGAGAAAGGCTGGACGCCCGATCGGCTCGTGCTCTACGACGACGCGCTCGATCTCCGTCGCATCCGCCCCACCCCGCATTTCGTGAGAGAGCAGAGCCGCGACGCCTCGACGACCATCATCGCCACCCACGAACTGGCGCGCGTGCGCGGAGTCGCCGACCGCGTCCTTCTGCTGCATCACGGCCGCCTCTCCCCGTTGGACCACGCCGCCGGCGCTCGCCGGGTCGCCGAGTGCCTCGACCCGCAGCAGCAGTCACGCAGTCACGACGAGTCACCAGTGAGTCACTGAGTCACCGAGTCACTGAGTCACTGAGTCACTGCGTTCCTGACCCGCCCTACTTCCGATACGCATGCACCAGCACGTCCTGGAACTGGCCGCGCGTGATCGGCGTGTACACGGGTGTCGACATGAGCTGATAGCCAAATCCGTTCCCTTCGAGGATCGCCAGACACTCCGAGAGATTGTCCACCGTCGGGCTCATGTGATGATGGAACTCGATCACCATCTGCCGGATCCGGCCGATGGCGCCGCTCGCGACGAGCTCGCGCAGTACCGGCAGCTCACTCCCCTCCACGTCCAGCTTCAGGAAGTCCACCGGCCTGGTGACGTAGCGTGACAGACGCACGGCGGGCACGCGCACCGTCTCGCCTGGCATCCGCTCGCGAAACACGCTCATCACCGCCGAACCCGGGTGATTCGGGTCGTGGTACAGCTCGAGCATTCCCTCCTGCTCGGCCAGGGCGGCATTGTGCAGCGTCACGTCGCCAAGCCCGTTCGCGCGGATCGTCTCATCGATCGCCGAGCATGCCCACGGCGCGGGCTCGAACGCCGTGATCTCCGCATCAGGGTACAGCGCCTTGAAGAACAGGATCGCCATCCCGATGTTGCTCCCGCAGTCGAGGATCACCGGGCGCGTCGTATCGGCCGAGAACCAGTATTCGCGCTCGGCGAATACCTCGCGGTAGAGGTAGCGCATCCACTGCGCTTCCAGATAGCGCATCCGGAAGCCCGCCACGTTGGCCCATCCGGGGCCCGCGGGATCGCGCCGGCCCAGCAGCTCATGCATCGCGTGCGCGCCGTACGTACGACGAGCGTCGGCGCGGCGCGCGCCCAGCGCGGCGAACGAGCCGAAGCGACGGTAGCGTATCGCGTGGTCGAGCAGGGTGCGGCCGAGCGACATGTTCAGCGGCGGAGTGGCGGGCTCCGGATCGCTGACTGGCATCACGGAGATCCAACGAACCAACTATCCAACCAACCGCCGTACCGACGCCCCAGCTGCTCGACGGGCAACCCGCTGCTCCGAGTTCCGTTGACCGTGCCGAGGCGTCTCGCCTACCTTGCCCCGATGCCCTCCCCTGCCCTGGCGCTGCTGCAGAGCTCTGCGCGTCCACACACCGTGCGCGAGTGGAGGCTGCGTGGCTTCGACTACCTGCTCGATGTCGGCATCGACATCGCGGGGGTGATCCTCGGTGCGTTCGTCCTGTGGCTGCTCATCCGCCTCATCGCGCAGCGGATCGAGCGGTGGGGCGAAGATGGACGCGCCGAGATGCAGTCGGCGCGAGAGCAGCGGGCGAAAACCTCGGCCAAGCTCTTTCGCAGCGTTGGTCGCGCCGTGCTGGTCGTGGTCACCGTGCTCCTCGTGCTCGGCCAGCTCGGCTTCAACATTGGGCCGCTGCTCGCCAGCGCCGGCGTCGTCGGGTTGGCCGTCTCGTTCGGATCGCAGAGCCTCGTTCGCGACTTCGTCACCGGGTTCTTTCTCCAGCTCGAGCACCAGTTCGCGCTGGGCGACGTGATCCGTATCGGCACATTCGAGGGGACGGTCGAGAACATCACCCTGCGGCTGGTCTACCTGCGCGACGCTTCCGGCGCGCTGCACATCATTCCCAACGGCCAGATCACCCAGGTGACGAACCTCACGCGGGCGTGGGGCCGCGTGGCGATCGACGTGGAGGTGGCCTGGCGCGACGCCGATCGCGCCGAGCGCGCCGTGACGCAAGCCGCGGCCGGGCTCGGGAGGGATCCGGCATGGGCCGATGCCCTCCTCGATCCTCCGCGCGTCGCGGGGATCGAGAAGATCGGCGGGGGCGCCATCACCCTGCGGACGATCGCCCGCGTCGATCCCTATCGTCGCGACGACGTCGCGCGCGACCTGCGTGTGCGAATCAAGCGGGCGCTCGACGAGGCGGGGATCGCTACCTTCGTCCCGCCCGTGCTCCCCATCGCGTAAGTTTCCAGGCTCGAAGTCGCCGAGCTTCCCGATCCGCGTCCGACATGTCCGACTTCCGCCTGTACAATACGCTGACCAGACAGGTCGAGCCCTTCGCCCCCGCCGACGGTCGAACGGTGCGCATGTACACGTGTGGGCCGACGGTCTACAACCCGGCGCACCTCGGGAACTTCCGCACCTTCCTGTTCGAAGACCTGATGCGGCGCGTGTTCATGCTGCGCGGATGGCGAGTCCATCAGGTCATGAACCTCACCGACGTCGACGACAAGATCATCCGGAGGGCCGTCGAGCAGGGGAAGACCATCGATGAGGTCACCGCGCCGGTCGTAGAGATCTTTCATCAGGACCGCGAGTTCCTGCGCATCCAGCCGGCGGAGAACTACCCCAGGGCCACCGATTTCATCCCGCAGATGGTTGCCCTGGTCGAACGCCTGATCGCGCGCGGCGTGGCGTACAAGGCAGAGGATGGCTCGGTCTACTTCGCGATCGACAAGTTTCCGGGCTACGGCAAGCTCTCTCGTCTCGACACCCGCGAGGTAAAGAGCGGGGCGCGGGTGCTTCAGGACGACTACACCAAGGAGAACGCGCAGGACTTCGCGCTCTGGAAAGCTGCGAAGCCCGAGGACGAGAGCTCGGGGGCCGCGTGGGACTCTCCCTGGGGTCGCGGACGCCCTGGCTGGCACCTCGAGTGCTCTGCCATGGCCATGGACCTGCTCGGCGAGACGCTGGATCTCCACTGCGGGGGCATCGATCTCATCTTTCCACATCACGAGGACGAGATCGCGCAGAGCGAGGCGGCGACCGGCAAGCCGTTCGCCAACCTCTGGTGCCACGGCGCGTTCCTCCTGACCGACGGGGCGAAGATGGCCAAGCGGGTGGGCAACGTGCTCACCGTGCAGGGGCTGCGCGAAGCGGGTGTGTCGGCGGCGGCGTTGCGGCACTTCGTGTTCAACACCCACTACCGCAAGGAGTTGAACCTCTCGGACGACGCGCTGGAGGCCTCGGTGCAGGGGGTGCGACGCGTGGGAGACTTCCACGATCGGCTGTACGACCCCGCGACGCTCTCCCTCGGCGGCACCGCCGAGCTGTCGGCGGCAGCGGACGAGGCCGTGGCGGCGGCCGACGCAGCGCTATTCGACGATCTCAATGGGCCAGAGGCGCTTGCGGCGCTGTTCAACTTCATCCGGCGCGCCAATGCCGAGCTCGACCGTAGGAGTGGCGACCGGGAGTCGATCGAGCGGGCGCGCGCCGCATTCGAGCGCATCGATTCGGTGCTGGACATCGTGCCCGACCGGACCGGGGTCGAGGCCTCGCTGGCGACATGGATCGAGGAACGGATCGGCGCGCGCCGGGCAGCGCGCGCGCGGCGGGATTTCGCCGAGGCCGACCGGATCCGGGCCGAGCTCACGGGGCGGGGCGTGATGATCGAGGACGCCGGTGCCGAGACGAGGTGGAAGCTCACGTGAGCGCCGTAAGTTGCCGTCGCTCGTTCGCTTGACTGCCTCTCCCCGTCCAACTATCCTACGAGTCTCGCGCAAAAAGGGCCGTCTGCTGACGTAGCTCAATTGGCAGAGCACCCGATTTGTAATCGGGCGGTTGCGAGTTCGATTCTCGCCGTCAGCTCTGCCAGGTCGCTCGTCGCTCGCGCAGCGCCGGCGCGCGAGACGATCAGGGTGGGGTACCCAAGTGGCCAACGGGATCAGACTGTAAATCTGACGGCGCAAGCCTTCGAAGGTTCGAATCCTTCCCCCACCATGCGCCGCGGGCAACGAGCGTAGTGAAGCGGGGCGGTAATACGCGGGAGTAGCTCAGCTGGTAGAGCGCAAGCCTTCCAAGCTTGATGTCGCGGGTTCGAGCCCCGTCTCCCGCTCTTCGCAGGTCTGGACGATTGCGAAGCACGAAGTGAAACGCAGTACCGAAGTACGGCAGGCAGGATCGCTCGCGTAGCTCAGTTGGTAGAGCACACCCTTGGTAAGGGTGAGGTCATCGGTTCAATCCCGATCGCGAGCTCTGAAG
>DATFOL010000157.1:0-9401 GCA_035265545.1 Gemmatimonadaceae bacterium
AGATCGGTCAGGAGTGAGCGCGCCCGTGGCGGAGCTCCGATATCCACGCGCCTTGCTGAAGATCTCCGGCGAGGCGCTGGCCGGATCTCATGGGCTCGGGTTCGACTTCGACACGATGGACCGGATCGCCGAGGAGATCGCCGCGGTCGTGCGTCAGGGCACCTCGCTCGGACTCGTAATCGGTGGCGGGAACATCGTGCGCGGCTCGCAGCTCTCCAAGATGGGGATGGACCGCGTGGGCGCCGATTACATGGGCATGCTCGGCACGGTGATCAACGCGCTCGCCGTGCAGGACATCCTCGAGCGGAAAGGGCTCGAGACGCGCGTCATGACGGCAATCCGCATGGAGGAGCTGGCGGAGCCGTACATTCGTCGCCGCGCTCTCGCGCACCTCGACAGCGGACGTATCGTCATCTTCGCCGCGGGGACCGGCAATCCCTACTTCAGCACCGACACCGCCGCCGTGCTGCGCGCGATCCAGATCAAGGCGCACGTCATCATCAAGGCGACGAGCGTCGACGGCGTGTACTCGGCCGACCCCAAGCAGGATCCCACCGCGACCTTCTACGATGAGATCAGCTACCGCGACGTCATGCTCGAGGAGCTCAAGGTGATGGATCAGACTGCCGTCACCCTGAGCAAAGAGAACGCGCTCCCGCTGATCGTCCTGAACATTCACCGACCGGGCGCAATCGCCTCTGCCGTGCAGGGCGAGCGCATCGGCACCCTCGTCCGATGAGCACTATTCAGCAGATCCTGAAGGATTGTCGCACCTCGATGGACAAGGGGATCGACGCCGCCAAACGCGAGTTCGGGTCGGTCCGCTCCGGAAAGGCATCGCCGAACATGCTCGACACCGTGCGCGTCGAGATGTACGGCCAGCAGATGCAGCTGAATCAGGTCGCCAGCATCGCCGCACCCGAGCCACGCACCCTTCTCGTCACTCCCTTCGACAAGGGGCAGGTGAAGGTCATCGAGAAGGCGATCCGCGAGTCTGATCTCGGACTCGAGCCCTCGGCGCAGGGTGGCGCGATCCGCGTGCCGTTGCCGCAGATGAACGAACAGCGGCGCAAGGAGCTGGTGAAGATCGTCCACAAGCTCGCCGAGGACGGCAAGATCGCCATCCGACACGCACGCACCCACGCCCGCGACGCGCTCAAGAAGCTCTCGGGTGTGAGCGAGGACGACGTGAAGCACGCCGAGAAGGACCTGCAAAAGGTCCACGACGACTACATCGGGAAGATCGATCAGATGATCAAGGCCAAAGAGGCCGAGATCATGGAAGTCTGACGCGGGCCACCGAGCCCGCGCGCATGTCGGAGCTCGCGCTTCGGATCCTCTTCTCGGTCGTCGCCGCTCCGCTCGCGCTCTGGATCGTGCTCGCGGGGGGCGCTGCTCTTGCGGCCCTGCTCGCCGTCGTCAGCGCGCTCGGCGCGTGGGAGTTCTTCCGCATCGCGCGTGGCTCCGGTACGCGCCCGCTGGAGGACGTCGGCATCGCCCTGGCGGGACTCGTCCCGCTCGCGGTGCATGCGCACTATCTCGGGCTGCTCGCGTTTCGGCCGGCGCTCGCGGCCGTGGTCGCCCTCGCCGTGCTGGCCGCGACCATCTGGCTGCGCGGCGTCGACGGGCGTCCGCTCGCCGCCGCGGCCACCACGCTGCTCGGCGTGGCGTACACCGCGGGCATGCTCTCGTATGGCTATGCCATTCGCTATCACGACGTCGTGCGAGGGTACGACGTCGTCGGAGCGCGGCACCTGTCGATCGGATCGTTCGCGCTGCGCGTGCCACCGGGCGGCGCGCTGCTCATCTTTCCGCTCGTCGTCACCTGGGCATCGGACATCGGGGCCTATTTCGTCGGCCGGGCAATCGGTGGTCGGAAGCTGATCCCGTCGGTGAGCCCGGGGAAGACGATCGCCGGCGCCGTCGGCGGTCTGCTGGCGAGTATGCTCGTGGCGTGGCTCTACGCGCGCGCCGTGCTCGTTCCGGTCGCGAGCCTGGGTTTCACGCCGTGGGGAGCCCTCGGCTTCGGCGCGGCGATCAGCATCGCCGCGCAGGTCGGCGACCTGTTCGAATCGCTGCTCAAGCGCGAGGGCGGCGTGAAGGACAGCTCGCGCATCATCCCCGGGCATGGGGGCATCCTGGATCGGTTCGACAGCCTGATCTTCGTGCTGCCAGTCGCCTACCTGCTCCTCGAGTGGCTTCCGATACCCGTGGTCCGTTGAGCTCGCGCGGCGTCGCCATCCTCGGCTCCACAGGGTCCATCGGCACGACCGCGCTGCGGGTGCTCGCCCGTCAACGGGATCGGTTCCACGTCGCCGCGCTGACCGCGTTCAGCAACGCGGCGCTGCTGGCGGAGCAGGCCGCCGAGTTTCAGCCTGCCTACGTCGGCCTCGTGCGAAATGGTGATTCGCTCGAGCATTCCGGTTGGGGCAGCGGGGACGCGTGCCTCATCGAGGCGGCTACGCGTGATGGGGCCGACATCGTGCTCAACGCCGTCGTGGGCGCCGCGGGGCTGGACGCGACGCTCGCGGCACTGGAGCAGGGAAAGCGGGTGGCTCTCGCGAACAAGGAATCCCTCGTGATGGGCGGCTCGCTCGTCACCGCCGCTGCGGAGCGGGGCGGCGGCGAGCTGGTCCCCGTGGACAGCGAGCACAGCGCCATCCTGCAGTGCATCGCAGGCAGGCCATCGACCGAGGTGCGGCGCCTGGTCATCACCGCTTCGGGAGGTCCGTTCCGGCGCTGGAGCAGGCACCAGCTCGAGAACGCAACGCTCGCCGACGCGCTTCAGCACCCGACCTGGCGCATGGGTCGCAAGATCACGGTCGACAGTGCGACTCTGGCCAACAAGGCGCTCGAGGTCATCGAGGCGCATTTCCTGTTCGGTCTGCCCTACGATCGCATCGAAGTCGTGGTGCATCCGCAGAGTGTCGTGCACTCGTTCGTCGAATTCGTCGACGGGAGCGTTCTGGCTCAGTTGGGCGTTCCCAGCATGGAGCTGCCGGTGTTGTACGCGCTCACCTTTCCGGACCGCGCAGCCGATACCGGGGTACCTCCGTTTGACCCGGTGGAGCTCTCGCCGCTTACTTTCGAGAAGGTTCGAACGCAGGAGTTCCCGGCGCTGGAGCTCGGTACGCAGGCAGGTCGGATCGGTGGTGCGGCGCCGGCCGTGTTCAACGCGGCGAACGAGCAGGCGGTCGCATTCTTTCTCGAAGGCGCCATTCGGTTCGGTGACATTCCACGCGCGATCGAGAGTGCGCTCGGCAAACTGGCCGGAGCGCCCTCTGGATCGCGTGAAGCCATCCTCGATGCCGACGCCTCGGCGCGGCGTCATGTGCAGGAGCTCTTTCGATGCTAGCCCTCGTCGCACCGATCCTCGTCTTCGGTCTCGTGATCTTCGTGCACGAGCTCGGCCATTTCGTGGCCGCGAAGCTCGTGGGCGTGTACGCACCGCGGTTCTCGATCGGCTTCGGTCCCGCGCTGTTCCGCAAGCGCCGCGGCGAAACCGAGTACGTCATCGCGGCGCTTCCGCTGGGTGGCTACGTGCGCATGGCGTCGCGGCACGACGCGGAGGCTGCACTGCTCGAGGGTGGAAACGAGGAGAGCTCATCGCTCAAGCCGGGCGACCCGGGCTACGATCCCGAAGCCATGATGCCGTTCGGACCAAAGCCGATCCCGGAGCATCGGTGGTTCGAGTCGAAGAGTCTTGCCGCGCGTCTCTTCATCATGATCGCTGGCGTGGTGATGAACGTCGTGCTCGCGTTCGTCGTCTTCACGACGCTGAACGCCACCTATGGCGACCAGATCATCCCGTCGCGCGTCATCGGGGCAGTGCGAGTGCCGGCGAACGTTCCAGCGCTCGGCCAGCTCCAGCCGGGTGACACGATCGCGGCCGTGAACGGACAGCCCGTTCGCAGCTGGAACGACATCGCCGAACGCATTTCGGAGACATCTGACGATGCAGTGCTCATCCGGACCAACCGCGGCGAAGTCCGGGTTCCGGTCGGTGGCACGAGCGGACTGTCCCCGAGCGACGTGGTCGCGTCGCTCGACTTCTACATCCCGCCCGTCATCGGCGACGTGCTGCCGAACAGCCCCGCCGCTCGTGCCGGGCTGCGCGCGGGTGACAGCATCGTGTCGATCGGTCGTCAGCCGCTGCAGCGGTGGGGAGAGTTGCAGGAACGCGTCGGGGCCTCGGCGGGAGTCGATCTGCCGTTCGAGGTGATGCGCGACGGTCGAGTGGTATCGCTGACGCTTCGTCCGGAGAGCACGACCGTCAAGGATCCAGTGACCAAGCAGTCGCGCTCCGTCGGGAAGATCGGAGCGGTTGGCGCGGACGTCACGGCACGGGAGCCGATGACCCTCGGAAGCTCGGTGACCACCGGTGCGCGCCAGACCTGGCTGACGGCGACGAAGATCGTGGACGTAGTGCAGGGGCTGCTGACGGGGGGCGTGTCACCTCGACAGCTCGGCGGTCCGATTGCAATCACCAGAGCATCGGTCGCGGCGGCGCAGAGCGGGCTCGAGAGCCTGTTCATGCTCATCGCCCTGTTGAGCGTGAACGTCGCCGTGCTGAATCTGCTGCCGATTCCGATCCTCGACGGCGGGCAGATCCTGCTGAACGTCGCCGAGGCGGCGAAAGGGAGTCCGTTCAGTGCGCGGACGCGGGAGTACATCCTGCGCTTCGGGCTCGTGGCGATCCTGCTGATCTTCGCCCTGTCGACGTTCAACGATGTGAGAGACTGGTTCGGGCGGCTGCTGTCCTGAACGGTCGGGCGCCCTTTACATGGGCCTGCCGACGGGCTAACTTCCCGTGCTCAATCACTTTGGCTTCGCTTAGACCGCCGACTTGGCGGGGACAGTACAACGACATGGCTTTCGACAACGCACCGACGCTCGAGAAGTACCGGACGCACGAGACGGACACCGGGTCCGCCAGGGTACAGGTTGCTCTGCTGACGGAGCGGATCAACTACCTCACCGAGCACTTTCGGGCGCACAAGAAGGACCATCACGGCCGCCGTGGGCTGCTGAAGATGGTCGGGACCCGTCGCCGGCTGCTCAACTACATGAAGCGCACGGACATCGACGGATACCGCAAGATCGTTCAGGAGCTGGGGCTCCGGTACTAAGGCAGTCATCTTTGCATTCGCGCGGGCGCATCTCTGCGGCCCGCGCGTTTTGCATTCCACGAGGCGCGTTCCGGCAACGGGCCGGACGCAGGCAGAGGCGATAGGTAGAAATGCAACGCATTGAAAAGACGTTCGCGGGACGCAGGCTGGTCATCGAGACCGGCCGCATGGCCAAGCAGGCCGCTGGGTCGTGCCTGGTCACCTTCGGGGACACGATGGTCCTCGCGGCCGTCACGGTGAGCGAGAACAAGAGCACGCTCCCGTTCTTCCCATTGACCGTCGAGTACCGCGAGAAGACGTACGCGGCGGGCAAGATCCCCGGCGGCTTCATCAAGCGTGAAGGACGGCCGGCGGACAACGAGATCCTGAGCGCACGCATCATCGATCGCTCGATCCGGCCGCTGTTTCCAGAGGGGTTCCAGAACGAAGTCCAGGTCTTCTGCTACGTGATCTCGGCGGATCAGGAGAACGATGCCGACGTCCTCGCGCTCGTCGCGACCTCGTACGCCATGAACGCGAGCCGCATCCCGTTCGCGAATCCGATTGCCGGCGTGCGCGTTGGGCGAGTCCAGGGAAACTGGGTGCTCAACCCGACGTTCCAGCAACTGGAGTACAGCGATTTGGAGCTGGTCGTCGCCGGTTCGAACGAATCGATCATGATGGTCGAGGGTGGCGCGCTCGAAGTGACGGAAGAGGACGTCGTCGAGGCGCTCACCGTGGCGCAGGGCGGTATCCGTGAGCTGATCGGCTACCAGGAAGAGCTGTTCAAGCTCGCCGGTCGCACCGAGAAGATGGCCTGGGAGAGAGCCACCGTCACCGAAGGCCTCATCGACCGCGTCCGCGGGCTCGCCGACGTCAAGATCAGCGAAGCGCTCAACCAGAAGGACAAGCAGACGCGCGTGCAGGCCGTCGAAGCGGTGAAGCGCGAAGTGGCCGAGTCACTCGCCGCGGACTTGCCCGACAACGCCAAGGAGATCAAGGGCATCCTCGGCGATCTGGAGTACAACGCGCTCCGCTCGCAGGTGCTCGGCACCAAGAAGCGCGTCGACGGCCGCGCGCCGGACGAAGTTCGAGCGATCAGCATCGACACGAGCCTCCTCCCGCGCGCGCACGGCTCGGCGCTGTTCACGCGCGGTCAGACGCAGTCGCTCGTCGCCGTCACGCTCGGCACGGCGAACGACGCGCAGCGACTCGACTCGATCGACAGCCCGAGCGAGACGACCCGCACGTTCATGCTGCACTACAATTTCCCGCCTTTCTCCACGGGCGAGGTGCGGCCGGTGCGCGGCACGTCACGGCGCGAGATCGGACACGGCAACCTGGCCGAGCGCGCGCTCCAGGCGGTCCTGCCCGACTTCGCCGATTTCCCGTACACGCTGCGCATCGTGTCGGAGATCCTCGAGTCGAACGGCTCGAGCTCGATGGCGACCGTGTGCGGCGGGTCGCTGGCGATGATGGACGCGGGCATCCCGATCCGCGGCGCCGTCGCTGGCGTGGCGATGGGGCTCATCAAGGAAGGGAAGAAGTACGCGATCCTCACCGACATCCTCGGCACCGAGGATCACCTCGGCGACATGGACTTCAAGGTCGCGGGAACGCGGAACGGCATCACCTCGATCCAGATGGACATCAAGATCGAGGGCCTCGATCTCCAGATCATGACCGAGGCGCTCGCCCAGGCGAAGGAGGGGCGTCTCCACATTCTCGGCGAGATGGACAAGGCGCTCGCCGAACCGCGTGCTGATCTCAGCCCGTTCGCGCCGCGCATCGTGACGCTGCAGATCAACCCCGAGAAGATCGGCGATCTCATTGGTCCGAAGGGGAAGACGATCCGCGGCATCCAGGATGAGACGGGTGCCGAGCTCACGGTCGACGACAGCGGTCTGGTCACGATCGCCGCGGTGGGCGGCGATGCGATGCAGCGCGCGCGTCAGATGGTGCAGGCGATCACTGCGGAGCCCGAGATCGGTGCGACGTACGAAGGCACCGTGAAGACGACGACCGCGTTCGGCGCGTTCGTCGAGATCATGCCCGGCACCGAGGGGCTCGTGCACATCTCGGAGCTGAAGCACGGCCGCACCGAGAAGACCGAGGACGTCGTGAACAAGGGCGACCGCGTCACGGTGAAGCTGCTCGATCGCGACGAGCGCGGGCGGCTGCGTCTCTCCATGAAGGCGCTGGTGCCGCGGCCGGAAGGGATGCCGGAGGAGGAGCCTCGTCCGCCCCGCGCCGAGGGGGACGGCGATCGGCCGCGCTCCGAGAACGGTGGTGATCGGCCGCGGCGTAGCGGTGGGCGCGGCGGAGAGCGCTCGCGTCGCTAGTGAAGCGAGGTGACACTCCGGCGGGTGCGTTCCGCCGGACCGTACTGCCCAATGGACTGACCGTGCTCTCGGAAACCATGCCGGGGGTGCGGTCGGTCGCGTTTGGAGCCTGGGTGCGCGCGGCCTCGCTCCACGAGCCGCGCGAGCTGATGGGCGTGTCCCACCTGCTCGAACACATGGTGTTCAAGGGCACGGCGCGGCGATCGGCCAAGCAGATCGCCCTCGAGCTGGAGGTACTCGGCGGATCGCTCGACGCGTACACGTCGCGGGAGCACACCGTTTACCAGGCGCGCGTGCTCGACGAGCACCTCGACATCGCGGCGGACGTCATCGGGGATTTCGTGTTCGGCCCCTCGCTGCGGGCGTCGGATCTCGACCTGGAGCGCAAGGTAGTGCTCGAGGAGATCGCCATGGTGGACGACACGCCGGACGACCTGGTGTTCGAGCTGCACAACGAGGCGCTGTGGGGTCTTCACCCGTACGGCTACTCGATCCTGGGAACGCGGGACACCGTCTCCTCGCTCCGACCGACCGATCTGCGTGCGCTCCACGAGCGCGCGTATCATCCGTCGCAGCTCATCGTCGCCGCGTCGGGCAACGTCGAGCACGACGCGCTGCTCGAGACGCTGCACCGCACGGGCTGGACGGCGCGCACGGGGGGCGACGCGTCGCGCCTCACCGTTCCCCCTGCCGAGGCACAGGCTCCTGCGCGACGTCACGTGGCGCGCGACGGGGCGCAGACGCACATCGTCGTCGGCACCACGACGGTACGCCACGAAGATCCGCGGCGACATGCCGTCATCCTCCTCAGCACGATGCTCGGCGGCGGCATGAGCTCGCGCCTGTTTCAGCGCGTGCGCGAGGAGCTCGGCCTGGCATATTCCGTGTACACGTTTCAGTCGTTTCACGCCGACGTGGGCATGCACGGCGTGTACGTCGGCACCGGGCCGGAGACGGCGCGCGACGCGCTCGAGGCGATCCACGTCGAGCTGGCCGACGTGGCCGAATCCGGACTGCCCGATGCGGAGCTCGCGATGGGCAAGAGTCAGCTCAAGGGGCAGATCACCCTCTCGATGGAGAGCGTGACGGCCCGCATGTATCGGTGCGCCGGCGTGGAGCTGTACGGCGAGCCGTATCGCTCACTGGACGAGATGCTCGCCCTCGTCGACGCAGTGACGCCGGAGCAGGTGGCCGACGTCGCGCGAACCTACTTCGCCCCCGAGCGTCAGACCGTCGTGTCGCTCGGCCCTGGCGACGACTTCTAGATCACCATCGACGGCCCGTCAGGTCGTCCACTCTCGAACGGGCACTCCCCCATGAAGATCGGCGTTCCGAAAGAGATCAAGACCAACGAGAATCGCATCGCCCTCGTACCGGCCGGTGTCGAGACGCTCGTCGGGACCGGGCACTCGGTGCTCGTCGAAACCGGTGCCGGTATCGGCAGCGGCTTCAGCGACGAGGATTTCACGGCCGTGGGCGCGACGATCGCACGCGACGCCGACACGGTGTGGCGCGACAGCGAGATGATCATGAAGGTGAAAGAGCCGATCAAGGTCGAGTGGCCACGCATGCGAAAGGGCCAGCTCGTCTTCACCTACTTCCATTTTGCCGCCGACGAGGCGCTCACACACGCACATCTCGAGAGCGGCGCGATCTGCGTCGCGTACGAGACTGTGGAGCTTCCGACGCGCGAGCTGCCGCTCCTGACGCCGATGTCGGAAGTCGCCGGACGCATGGCGGTACAGGAGGGCGCGAAGTATCTGGAGAAGCTCTACGGTGGACGTGGCGTGCTGCTGGGAGGAGTGCCAGGCGTCGCACCCGCCAAGGTGGTGATCCTCGGCGGCGGGATCGTCGGCATCAATGCGGCGAAGATGGCGGCTGGCCTCGGCGCCAAGGTGGTGATTCTCGACATCTCGCTGGAGCGCCTGCGCTACCTGAGCGACGTGATGCC
>DATFOL010000158.1:0-11085 GCA_035265545.1 Gemmatimonadaceae bacterium
GTCCAGGCCGGCCACGCCAGGCGAACAGCGATGCGGCGACGACGACGACGAGTCCCGCCACTGTGAGAGCAGTCGGGCGTGATCTCCGCCGGGCACTCTTCGACGCACCGACGTCGGACGTGGTCGGAGTGGGAATCGGGGCGGGCGACGGCACGCCAGTGCGCCCGGCGGAGATCACGACGGACGGGACGCTTCCCGACAGGGGGATCGCCTCCAGCACGGAGAGGATCTCCGCGGCGTTCCGCGGTCGCGCGTCGGGCTGCTTCTCCAGGCAGCGCATGACGAGAGTCGAGAGCTCGGCCGGCACGTCGGCGCGGACGTCCCCCAATGGCAACGGAGTCTCCAGGGCGTGCGCGGCGAACAGCGCCTGGCTGCTTCGCGCCTGAAAAGGCGGTCGTCCGGCGAGCATCTCGTACGCCATCACGCCGTACGCATAGATGTCCACGCGGTGATCGGCGTCCGGATCGGCGGCCCCCTGCTCGGGCGCCATGTACGCCGGGGTGCCGAGCGCCACGCCGGCATGCGTGATCGTCCCCGTACTGCTCTCCGAGGCGGCGCGAACCGCCTTGGCGACGCCGAAATCGGTGATCAGCGCATGACCGGCGCGCGACGAGCTCGGGTCGCTGGCGAGCAGCACGTTGTCCGGCTTGATGTCGCGGTGCACCACGCCGCGACCATGTGCGTAGTGCAGCGCCTCGGCGACTTCGTGGAGCATCCGCACCGCGTCGGCGACGGGCACGGCACCGGTTCGCGAGAGCCGGGCACGCAGCGACTCGCCCTCGACGTAGGGCATCGTGTAGTAGAGCAGACTGCCCGTCGGGGACGACGCCGGCGTCGCGCCGGCGGTGAGCAGCGGGACGATGTGCGGGTGATGCAGCCCCGCCGCCAACGACACCTCGCGCCGAAAGCGTTCCGCGCTGATGGCGCTCGTGAGCTCCGGCGAGAGCACCTTGACCACGACGAGCCGCCCGAGCGCCGTCTCCTCGGCGACGAAGACCCGGGCCATTCCGCCGCCGCCAAGCTCGCGCTGAATGGCGTACGCGGAGCCGAAGGTCTCCTGCAGCGTCTCGCGGAATTCTGTCGTCAACGGGCCTCGTGGTCTGCGCCCCTACGATACGAAATGGGTGATGCGCAAACCAGTGGCAGAGACGGCGTTGCGCCACGACCGATGAACGCTCCCGGTCGCATGAGGGCGCGACCGACGCGTGGAGATCACGGCTCGGTGCTGATCATCACCATGACGCCGCCACGGCCGTCCGGTACGGCGCTCACGCCCAGCAATGTACGGTCGAGGCGCGTCCGACGGTGCGAGTGCGCATAGCTGACCACGCGCGAGCCGACGAGCGCGCCCAGGAAGGCGCCCGCCACGACGTCGCTGGCCCAGTGCTGGTCGAGATAGAGTCGCGTGAGTCCGGGCACCATCGCCGCCGTGTAGAGCAACGGCGCCGCGATCTTTTTGGCGGCAGGCCTGCGTAGCTCGATCTCACCGACGAGCGCGGTCGCGGTGGCAAAGGCGGCGGCGGTGTGCAGCGACGGGAAGGAGCGCGTCTCGAAGCCCGAGAAGCCGGTGCCCGGCTTGAAGCGGAAAGGATCGCCCAGGCTCACGCGCGGCCGAGTCCTGCCAAAGACACCGCGTATCACTTGACTGGCCGTCGTGCTGAGCACGAGGGCTTCGAGCGTGTGCAGGCCGACGTCGGCAGTCGTGCTGGAGCGGGCCACGCGTCCGACGCCGTAGGTCGCCAGGGCCGCAAGCATGAGTGGCGTCTCGTTGACCCGGGTCAGCTCGCTCACCAGGTCATGGCGCGACGAGTCGCCCTGCACGTCGCCGCTCCGTGCCCATCGTGCGATGCGCAGGTCGAAGGCGCTCACCGCCGCCGTGCCGGCGATCGCGATGCCGGTGGCGACGAGGTCGCGCTTCACGAAGAAGGTCTTCTGGGTGGGCGTATGCAGCCGCGCCGTATCGCCTCCCGCATCGTGCGCGCGGAGCGTGCCGTCGACGTCAGCGGACGCGATCTGCTGGCCGCCGAGCGCCGCGGGCGCGAGCAGGAATGCGGCGACGAAGCGCCACGCGCGCGATGAGCAGCGCGGAAGCGACAGGGCCAGTCGAAAGCGCATGACCGTGTCAACGGCAAGGATGACACCAAACCATGGCAGGATGAGTCGACGTCGACTCGACGTCGGCCATCGATGCTTCGCTGAACCTGACGCGCTGAGTCCCGAGAGATCCGACTTCGCCTCCCCGGCGTAGCCCCTCCATGCCGAACGCGAAGCAGCCGCCGCGAGGCCGGATCGCTGGAGCGCAGTTCAACCAATGAGCGAGCTCCTCTCCTTCGCCCAGCTCGGCGTCCGCCACATTCTCGACGTCGCGGCACTCGACCACGTGCTCTTCCTCCTGGCGCTCGCCGCGGTCCACCGCTTTCGAGACGGGCGCGACGCGCGCGACATGCTGTGGGTCGTCACCGCGTTCACCATCGGTCATTCGGTCACGCTCGCGCTCGTGGTCACGGGCGCGATCGACCTGCCATCGAAGGTGGTGGAGTTCCTCATCCCCGTGACGATCGTCGTCACCGGGATCGAGAACCTGATGGTGCGCGACCGCGCGCGTGCACCCTGGCGTGGACGTTACCGTCCCGTTCTCGCTGGAGCGTTCGGGTTGGTGCACGGCGCCGGCTTCGCCGCGTACCTGAAGGCACTCTTCGTCGAGCGGGTCGCCATACCGCTCCTCGGCTTCAATCTCGGCATCGAGCTCGGCCAGCTCGCCGTCCTCGCCGGGGCGGCGGCAGCGCTCACGCTGCTCGACGCGGCCATCGGCGCGAGTCCCGCCGCTACCAGCCGGCGGTCCGCACAGCGGCTTCGCACGGTCTCGGTATCGATTCTGATCGTCGGCGTCGCCGCGCAGTGGGCGGTGGAGCGGACCCCCTGGTGAGATACCTTTGGCTCGGGGTGACGGTGGGCGTCACGCTGCTGGCGTGGAGCGTGACTCCCCCTCGCGCCGATGCGCATCCGATTCACAGCACGATCACGGAGCTCGTCGCCGACCCTGCTCGCGGCACCGTGCGCGCGCAGATCCGCGTCTTCGCGGACGATCTTCGGACCGCCGTGCTGCGGTCCGCTCGTGGCCGGTCGCTTCCTGCCGAAGGACCGGCGTGGGAGTACGCCGTGCTCGCCTACACATCGAGCGCATTCAACCTCCAGGACGCGCGCGGGCGGGCCCTTCCGCTGCGCTCGTGCGGCGTTCGGCGCACCGTGGATCTCGTGTGGCTCTGCGTTGAAGCGGTGATCGGTCGCGATGTCGGTCCTCTGCGCGTGCGCAACGCGATGCTCTGCGAGCTGTACGAGGATCAGGTCAACGTCGTCCAGGGAAGCGTCGGCGGATCGCGGCGCAGTCTGTTGTTCGTGCGCGGCGATCGATTGAAGGAGTTGCGGTAGCGTCGATCCTGGCGAAGGCGGCGGCGCGTCGGCACGTTGCCGGCATGCGTACCGTCCGTCACCTGCTCCGCGCGCCGCTCGGCGCCCTGCTGCTTGCTCTCGCGGCGCCATTGCTCGCGCACGCCCAGTCCCGCGCGCCTCGCGTCTTCGCCGGCGCCCCCGAGGCCAAGTGGATCGCGCCGCCTGGAATGCCGTCCGACTCGTTCGGCGTGTTCCACGCGCGCCGCACCTTCGACCTCCCGGCCAAGCCGGCGCGGTTCGTCGTGCACGTCTCCGCCGACAACCGCTACCGGCTCTACGTGAACGGCACCCAACTGTCGTCCGGACCACAGCGATCGGACCAGCTGCACTGGCGCTACGAGACGGTGGATCTCGCGCCCGCGCTGCGCGCTGGATCGAACGTCGTCGCCGCCGTGGTGTGGAACTGGGGGCCGAATCACCCGGTCGCGCAGCACAGCGTCCGCACCGCCTTCCTGCTCCAGGGCGACAGCCCCGCGGAGGCGGCGATCAACAGCGGCCCAGGATGGAAGCTGCTCCGGGACAGCGCGTACGCCGATGTCCGGGTCACCGGCAGCGACGTCCGCAACGCCTACTACGCGGCGGCGCACGGAGAATCAGTGGACGGGGCGCGCTATCCGTGGGGCTGGGAGCGCGACGGCTTCGACGATCGCGGCTGGTACACCGTCGCCGATGCGCCGCGCGGGCCGGCGATCGTGGGAGACCTCCATCTCCACGCGGCGCCAGGCCGCGGCGGTTATGGCGACGCCAGCGGGTGGCAGCTCGAGGCACGCGACCTCCCGCAGATGGAGGAGACCCCCGTGCGCTTTGCCGCGGTTCGCCGGGCAACGGGCGTTCCGCTCGGCGACGGCTTCATTCGCGGCGGTGATGCGCTGGTCGTTCCGCCGAACACCCGCGCATCGCTGCTCCTCGATCACGGCCGTACCACCAACGCGTACACGGTGCTCGAGACCAGCGGTGGCGCCGGAAGCACCATCACGTTGACCTATGCCGAAGCGGCGACGGATACCGCCGGCCGGAAGGGAAACCGCAACGAAATCGAAGGTCGCACCATCCACGGCATCCACGATGTGGTGCGCCCGGGAGGCGGAGAGCGTCGGCGCTTCCAGTCGCTCTACTGGCGATCCGGCCGGTACGTGAGCGTCGACGTGCAGACGGGCCCCGAACCGCTCCGTGTGCACGACGTGTCCGGCATCTTCACGGCGTATCCGTTCGTCGAGCGCGGCCGCTTCGCGAGCGACGTGCCCTGGCTCGCCGACATGTGGCGCATGAACTGGAACGGGGCGCGCATCGGCGCGTTCGAGACGTACATGGACACGCCGTACTACGAACAGCTCCAGTACGTCGGCGACACGCGGCTCCAGGCGCTCATCTCGCTCTACGTCGCCGGAGACGACCGGCTGATGCGCCAGGCGATCGCGCACTTCGACGACTCGCGCATTCCCGAGGGGATCACCGCCAGCCGCTATCCGTCCGAGCTGCAGCAGCTGATTCCGCCGTTCTCGCTCATATACGTCGCGATGGTGCACGACTATTATCTCCACCGCGACGACACGCGCTTCGTTCGTCCGCGGCTCGCCGGCATCCGCGGCATCCTCGACTGGTACGGCCAACGCGTCGACAGCACGGGCCTGCTCGGCCCGATGCCGTACTGGAACTTCGTCGATTGGGCCGAGCGTTGGCAGCGCGGCGTGCCCGCGGGTGGCGACGACGGGCACTCGGCCACGATCAGCCTTCTGTACGCCTACGCGCTCGATCGTGCCGCGGTGCTCGAAGCGGACCTGGGAGTCGTGGGCATGGCGCAGGCCTATCGTGCGCGCGCCGACTCGCTGCGTCGCGCCGTGCGCACCCGTGCATGGGATGCGAATCGTGGTCTCTTCCGCGACTCGCCCGACTCCGCCGCGTTCAGCCAGCAGACGAACGTGCTCGCGATCCTCACGGATGCGCTTCCCGTCGCCGAGCAGCGGCCGCTGATGGAGCGCATCCTCGCCGACTCGGCGTTGATCCCCGCGTCATACTACTTCGCCTGGTACGTCCACGAGGCGCTGTACAAGGTAGGGCTGGCCGATCGCTACCTCGAGGTGCTCGCCCCGTGGCGACGCATGCTCGCCCTCGGTCTCACGTCGGCGCCCGAGAAGGAGGAGCCGACGCGCTCCGACTCGCACGCCTGGGCCGCGCACCCCAACTACGGTCTGCTCGCCACGGTCCTCGGCGTGCGACCTGCCTCGGCGGGCTTTCGCACCGTGCAGATCACGCCGGCACTGGGAGCGATGCGCAGGGCGTCGGGACGCGTCATTCATCCCCGCGGCGACATCGACGTGTCCTTCACCCGAAGTGGAGCGAACGGCCTGAGCGCCGAGATCACGCTTCCATCCGGAGTGACCGGTCGGCTCGACTGGCAGGGGCGTAGCGCACCGCTGCGCCAGGGGCGACAGACCGTGAAGCTCTGAAGCGAGCGGACCACCAAGGTGTAGAGCGTAAACGACGACACCACCACCTTCAGAGCAGACTCAGTCGACCCGATACGCCTCGACCGTCACTCCGAGCCGCTGGGCCGCGTTCCCGCGGAACGAGCCGCGCGTCGGCGAGACGTCAGCGTAGTCCCGTCCGATCGCGATCTTCACGTGCGCATCCCCTACCACCACGTCGTTCGTCGCGTCCAGCCCGCGCCATCCGTGCGTCGTCGTGTACGCCTCCACCCACGCGTGCGATGCCTGCTCGCGTCGCCCGCCGTCGCCCTCGGGCAGATCCGCCACCGTGTATCCGCTCACGTAGCGCGCCGGCACGCCCGCCGCCCGACACAGGCCGATCAGCACGTGCGCGAAGTCCTGGCACACTCCGGAGCGGAGCCGCATCACTTCGGCCACCGTGGTGCCCACGGTCGTCACGTTCCGCTGGTAGGTGAATGACTCGTGCACCAGCCGCGACAGGGTGCGCACGCGCTCGAACGTCGGCTCCTCTGTCCTCCACCCATGGGCCGCGACCATTTCCCGGAACTCTCGCAGCGCCGGCACCAGCGGGGACGGCGACAGGTAGTCGATCTGTTCCGAGGGTGACAGCGGGCGCGGAGCCTTCCCTGGCGGCGCAAACGGATTCTCCAGGGTCGTCGAGAGCTCGCTCCGTGTCACCACCTCGAGCGTGCGATGCGGCTTCCCCACCGTCACGAGATGCGTGCGGTTGCCGAAGCCGTCGACGAACTGCCGCACCGAACCGCTCGGCGACACGCCGAGCGTGAAGCGGTCCCACCGCTGGGTAGCATCGGTGAGCGGACCGAGACGCACCTCCATCACCCCTTCCACCACGTCGGCCGAGTAGTCGAACCGCGTCACGTGCACCAGGCGGATCTTCACTGGTCGCGCGACCGTTGTTGCTGCTGCTCGGCCATCAGACGGATCGCGCGCGCCACGCCCACGAGCTGTCCCTCGTGCGGTTCGTCGCGCAGGTACACGCGCGTCACGTGGTCGGTCACGCGGGCCAGGTCGCGCTGGACGCCGTTCAGGTAGCCCTGTAGCCCGCTCTCGATGATCTCGTCCACCGTCGCGTGCTCCAGCTGCGCCGTGAGCAGTCCCAACGCACGCGTCGCCGAGCTCGCGGCGAACCGCGGCGTCTGGGTGTCCTCGCCGTCGGAGCTCAGCGCTCGCAACGCCTCCCACGCCTGCCGAAGGCTGAACCGAACGCTCTGCGGGAACTGCGCGTTGAGGAGGAGGAACTCGACGACCCGCGCCGGCTCCACGCGTTGCGAGTAGTACCGCGTGTACCCTTCGGCCGCGCCGCAGGAGCGCAGCACGCCGATCCAGCGGACCCGGTCCGCCTCGTTGCGCCCGTCGTCGCGGAGCATGTGCGCCTGAGACGCGAGTGTGTGCGCCACGTTGTCCGCGCGCTCGAGAAAGGTGCCAAGCCGCACGAAGCGCCAGCACTCGTCGTGCGCGAGCGTCGCGTCGGCCAGCCCCTGGATGAGCTGCGCCTCATTGCGGATCCGCTGAAAGAATGCGTGCGGATTCCGCTCGGCTGATTCCGGCAGCGCGGGATTGCCGAGGAAGAGATGCAGCGAGTTCAGCGTCTCCCACATCTCGCTCGAGATCCGCTCGCGCACCTGTCTGGCCGCGCTGCGTGCGCGCTCGATGCACGCCACGATCGAGCGCGGATTCTCGCGATTGAAGGCGAGCCATTGCCGTACCGTGCGTGCCGCCTCGCGCTCCACGGCGACCTTCGCCACCTGGGCAGGCAGGGGTCCGTCGTTGGCGCGCGGCTCGAGCAGCGGCGCCCACCGCGCCGCGCGAAGCTCGGGGTCGTCGTGCTCGTCGAACTCCAGATGCTGGCTCACCTCGATGAGCCGGCCGATCGCGAGCGAGCGCTCGACGTATCGACTCATCCACAGGACGTCCTCCGCGACGCGGCAGAGCATCATGCGTCGCCCCGTGCCAGCACCCAGGTGTCCTTGCCGCCACCACCCTGCGACGAGTTCACCACGAGTGAGCCCGAACGGAGGGCCACCCGGGTGAGCCCGCCGGGGGTAATGCGTACTTCGCGGCCGAAGAGCACGAATGGACGGAGGTCGATGTGTCGTCCCTCGAGATGGTCGTCTACCCAGCACGGGTGCCGTGACAGCCCCAGCGTGGGCTGCGCGATGTAGTTGCGCGGATCGGCGACGATGCGCGCACGGAACTCGGCGAGCTCGCCGCGCGACGCGTGCGGGCCGATGAGCATGCCGTATCCGCCGCTCTCGTTCACCGCCTTCACCACCAGCTCGTCGAGGTGATCCAGCACGTAGCGCAGATCATCGGGCCGCACCGGGAGATAGGTCGGCACGTTGCCAAGGATCGGTTCCTCCGCGAGGTAGTAGCGGATGATCTCGGGCACGAGCGCATAGACCGCCTTGTCGTCGGCGACGCCCGTGCCGATCGAGTTCGCGAGGCTGACCCGACCGAGCCGGTAGCACGCGAGCAGCCCCGGTACTCCCAGGATCGAGTCCGAGCGGAAGGCGAGTGGATCGAGGAAGTCGTCGTCGATCCGGCGATAGATCACGTCGACGCGCCGGCGACCCTGGGTCGTGCGCATGAACACGGCGCCGTCGTCGACGAACAGGTCGGAGCCCTGCACCAGCTCCACGCCCATCGCCTTCGCCAGCGCGCAGTGCTCGAAGTACGCCGAGTTGTAGACCCCGGGGGTGAGCACCACCACCACCGGCTCCTCCGCCGTCTGTGGCGCGATCGACTGCAGCACCTCGAGCAGATCCTGCGGATAGCCCTCGACCGGCCGCACGTCGTAGTCCTGGAAGATCTGCGGCCAGACGCGCTCGAGCACGCGGCGGTTCTCCAGCACGTACGACACGCCCGACGGTGTGCGCAGGTTGTCCTCGAGCACGAGCAGCTCGCCGCTCGCGTCGCGCACGAGGTCACTCCCCATCACGTGGGTGTACACGCCGAGTGGCACGTCCACGCCTCGCAGCTCGCGGCGGTAGCCGCGCGCGCCGAGCACCAGCTCCGGCGGCAGGATGCCGGCGCGCAGAATGCGCTGCCCGTGATAGACGTCGTCGAGGAAGAGATTCAGGGCGCGCACGCGCTGCTCGAGCCCGCGCGCGATCCGGTCCCACTCGTCCGGCACGATCACGCGAGGGATCAGGTCGAAGGGCATGATCTTCTCCATCCCCTCTGCCCCCTGATTCACCGCGAAGGTGATCCCGCCCACGCGGAACGCCAGATCGGCCGCGCGCCGCCGGCCGTCGACCTCTTCGGGGCCGAGCGTCGCGAGCCGGCGCGACAGTGCCTCGTAGTGCGGCCTGGGCACGCCGGGCGCCTCGAACACCTCGTCCCAGAATCCGCCCAGGTCGTATGCCGCGAGCGCCGAGCGCGGAACGCTCGGCACGAACGGCAGCGGCTCGAGACGCCGCGCACTCATGCGAGCTCCACGATCCACGCGTTCTTGTGCGCGGAGAAGTGGCCGGTGATTCCCTGGAAGGTGCCGCTCGTCGGGGCGACGTCGGAGTAGTCGCGCCCCACCGCCACCGTGATGTAGTTGAGGCCTGGCGTGATCTGGTGGGTGGGATCGTACGCTACCGCGCGCAGCGCACCTGGCAGCTCGGGGTCGGGGAGCAGCGCTTCGATCCACGCGTGTGGTGCACCCTCTCCCAGCAGATGTCCCGAGACGTAGCGCACGGGCACCCCGAGCTCGCGCAGCATCGCGATCGCGATGTGCGCGTAGTCCTGGCACACGCCGCGGCCGAGATGCAGTGCCATCGCCGCGGGCGTCTGTACTCCCGTCGCACCGAACTGGTACGTGATCGCCCGCGCCGCCCAGAGCCCTCCGCATTGTGCCGCCGCCCACTGCCGCACGCCCGCGGCGTCGAGCGCGCCGGCACCCTTCGGCAGTACCTCGGCGGCGAGCGCCGCTGTCGGCGTCGCATGGATCTCGCCGGACAACGCCCGCGCCTCCTCGCGGATGCGCGCGTCCGGGGCCGTGAGCGCCGTTCGGCCGAGGTACTGCGGCACCAGAACGTCATCGATCGGCACCCGAACCGGATCGGCCGAGGTGAAGCGCTCGACCGTGAACTCCGCCGTGAACTCCACCGCCTCGCGCACCATCGGACTGGAGACGTGATGAACGACGTTCCCGAACCGGTCCACCTGGGAGAGCATGCGCATCTCGTCGGCGCCGTCCACCTGCAGGTCGCGTTGCAACAATCGTTGGCCGCCGTGCTGCTCCGGCGGCAGCATCATCAGACGCTGACGCAGATCGTGGATCGGTGTCGAATAGGCGTAGCGGTACTGCTGGCGCACTCGGAACGCCGCGCGCGACAAGCGCTCCCACGCCGGCGGAGAGCGGAGCACCAGGTTGGACTCCACCACCCCGCCGCTTCTCACCGCACACCTCCTCCCAGCAACTGCGCCTGAGTCATCTGCTCCAGCCTCGGCGGCTCGAGCGGCGCGAGCTTCCGACGCGGCTCCTCCATCGCGGTCGCGACCTCCTCTGCCCACACCGTCATCTTGAGGAGATCGAGCGCGCCGTACGACGTCGTCATCGCGACGTCCGCGGCGTCGCGTCCGAATCCGACCACCACGCGCCCCACCCGCGGCATGTTGTGCCTGGCATCGAAGGTGAACCACCGCCCGGCGATGTACACCTCGGTCCAGGCGTGGAAGTCCATCGGCGTGTCCGGCGCGTCGACGGCGATGTCGGGGAGGTATCCGAACGTGTAGCGTGCCGGAATGTTCAGCGCGCGGCAGAACGCCGTGACGAGCAGGGCGAAGTCGCGACATACACCTGAGCGACGGTCGAGCAGGCCACGGGCGGTGCCGTGCGACACGACCGCCGTGGGATCGTAGCGGATGTTCTCGTGGACCCAGTCGCATACGGCCTGCACGCGCTCCCAGGTGGGGGGCGTGTTGCCGAACAGCTCCCACGCTTCGTTCGCTACCTGATCCGACTCGACGTACCGACTCGGCAGGGTGAAGCCGAGTACCTCGTCGGGCAGCTCGGATGGGGGGAGGAGGAGCGCGTCAGGGTGCGCGGGATCCGGCTCGTCGTCCACGTCGACGACGGCGTCATAGCGGATCGTGGCCTGCCCTTCGGGGAATTCGATTCGCCAGCAGCTGTTGGCGAACGCGTCGCGGAAGTCGCGGATGGGGATGACCGGCTCGA
>DATFOL010000159.1:0-10420 GCA_035265545.1 Gemmatimonadaceae bacterium
CCGATCGCGCCGGCGAGCCATGGCACATCGCGTCTGCTGAGTCGAGCGTCCTGACTTCCGGCGCGGGCGAGCCAGACGATTCCGAGTCCGATGCCCGATCCGAGGTAGAGCAGCCCGGCGAGCAGCTGCGGCGTCGCGTCGCGGAGGAGTAGCTTGGCGAACGGAGCACTCGCGCCGAACAGGACCGCCGCGACGAGCGCGAGGCCCACGCCGGATCGGGGCTCGGTGGCGACCCCGGACACCGTCGGTTGGGAGCTCATGGCTCGCTGATCACTCACGCCTCGTGCCGCGTCAGCGCGACTCGTGGCTGGCAGGTCCCCGCGCGTGGGCGACCCGCGCTTTCGCGACGCCATTTCCTTCGACCTCGAGCACCCGGATGCGCGCGCCTGCATGCTCGACCTCGTCGCCGATCCGAGGCGGTCGACCCAGGAGTGCAAGGACCAACCCGCTCACCGTCTCCACGTCGTCGTGCTCGAGCGGGAGGTCGAGAGCGTCGCCCACCACTTCGAGCCGCGCGACACCCGATGCGCGGATGCTTCCATCCGCCTCGGCGAGGATCTCCGGCGTCGTTCGGCGATCATCGCCGACGTCACCGACGACCTCCTCGAACAGGTCCTCGACGGTGAGGATCCCCGCCGTCCCGCCCTGCTCGTCCATTACGATCGCCATCTGAGCACGCGCGTCGCGGAGCGCGCTCATGACGCTCTCGATGCGGGCAGTCGCGGGCAGGTGCGGCACAGCGCGGAGGCTCGCACGCTCTACGACACGATCGTCCACGATCACGCGGAGGATGTCCTTCACGTGCATCATCCCGATGATGTGGTCGAGCGTACCCTCGTAGACGGGATATCGGGTGAACGGTTGCTCCTGCAGCAGCGCGCGAAGCGCCGCTGGTACGGCCCCCAACGAGATGCCCGTCACTCTCACGCGCGGCACCATGACCGCGCCTGCCGTGAGCTCGGTAAAGTCCAGCAGCTCGGCCACGACCTTCGCCTGCTCGCTCCGGAGCAGCCCGCCGTGCTGCGCCTCCTCGACGATATAGGCGAGATCGTCCGGGGTCCGGAGCTGTTCGCCGTGCCCTTCGCCTCTGTGAATACCGAACATCCGAAGCACGGCGTTTCCGACCGCGTTCAGCGCCACAACGACCGGGAGAGTGACGAGCTGGATCGCTCGCATGATTGGCGCAATCGTGATCGCAGTGCGTTCTGCGTGCTGCAAGGCGATCGACTTCGGCACCATCTCGCCGATCACGATGTGGAAGTACGTCAGGATCGCGACGGCGATCACGCTGCCGAGGGTGTGCGCAGCGACCCATCGGCCAGCGCCGAGGATTTCGAGACGCTCGGCGAGCCATGCAGCGAGCAGATGCTCGCCGTACATCCCGAGCCCCAGGCTCGCGAGCGTGATCCCGAGCTGGGCGGTCGCGATGAATCGGTCCTGCGAGCTCGCATCCGCCAGGGCACGCGCGACCAACCGAGCGCGCCACTCGCCGCGCTCAAGGCGGCGCTGGATAGCGGGCCGTGGAGCGCCGACGATCGCGAACTCCGCGGCGACGAAGAGCGCATTAAGCAACAGGAGCGCAGTGCAGATGAGCACCGGGACGATCACGTCACTCATCCGTCGCCTCCCGCGCACTGAACGAGGCGTTGACCGCGACGACCACGCTGATGATCGCTCTGCGGTCCACACGCTCCACTTCCACCTGCATGCCCGGCAGGACCACCACGTCTCCGGCGGCGGGCATCTCCGACATCGCCGCCGCGACGACCCCACCGACGGTTGCGCTGCTCTCCGGCCAGGTCGCCCGCGTCCAGCGCGCCGCCTCGTCGATCGGCATGTCGCCCGGAAGCCGAACGCGCCCATCCGGCAGGCGCTGAGCACCATCGTCGGGCGCACGGAACTCGTCGGCGATATCCCCGATGAGGTTGTCCAGGATATTGTCGACCGTGATGAGTCCCGCCGTACCGCCGAACTCGTCGAGCAGGATCGCCATCGTGTGGCGCTCTTCTTTAAAGCGCACCAGGATTCGGTCGGCGGTGAGCGTGGCGGGAAGCACGAGTGCCGGCTGCATGATCGACCGGATCGACGCGCCCTCTGTCCGTACCGCGAGCGCGACGTGGCGCACGTGGACGATGCCGACCACCTGGTCGATCGACCCGTCGTACACGGGCAGACGGGTGAACGGACTATCCAGCGCAACGCGGATCGCCTCAGCCATGGGCGCGTCGGCTTCCAGCGCCACGATGCGAGTGCGCGGGACCATGAGTGCGCTGCCTGCGCGACGCCCGAGCTGCAGCGCGTGACGTAGCCGGATCTGTTCGCTCGGTTTGAGCAGGCCCCCTTTCCCGCTCTCGGCGACGAGATACTCGATCTCCTCGGGCGAATGCACGTGACGGTGCCCGGCGGCCGGCATGCGCAGCAGGCGGAGCACGAGCCCCCCGCTGCCGTTGAGCAGCCGGACGAAACCCGCGAGCAGCCACTGCGACCATTGCATCGGACGCACGGTCCACAGCGCGACGCGCGTCGGCATCTGCAGCGCGAGCGACTTGGGTACGAGCTCGCCGAGCACCATCTGCACGACGGTGAGCCCGACGAGTACCGTCGTCGTGGCGGCGGAGAATGCGGCCGCCTCCTGGAAGCCGCCGAAGCGGCGGAAGAGCGGTAGCAGTGCCGGTGCGAGGGCCGCCTGCGCGTAGGCTCCCGCGACGAGGCTCGCGAGCGTGATGCCGATCTGGCTGACCGCGATGTAGCTGTCGAGACGATGCGGATCGCGCAGGATGGAGAGCAGTACGCGCGCGCGCGCGTTGCCTTCCTCGGCGTGCCGCTCGATCCGGCTTTCGCGCACGCTGACGGCTGCGAACTCCGCCGCCACGAAGAACGCGAGGAGGAGGGTCAGCAGGAGGAGTACGAGCCAGATCATGGCATATGGAGGAGAGGTGACCTGCTCATCCCGCCTCTGCAGTGAGGATCCTGCGTGGTGGAGATGTCGGCACCTCCAGCTGCGCGACATCGGACTCCGCGTCCTCTACCGCGACCGTGCGCTCCCCGTAGAGCCAGTAAAGTGCGGGCAGCACCAGCATGTTCAGCGCCGTCGCCGAGAGCACACCGCCGAGGATCACGATCGCCGTCGGCGTCTGCAGCTCGTTGCCCGGCTCGCCGCCCCCGAGCGCAAGTGGAATGAGCGCCAACCCTGCTGTCAGCGCCGGGTCAGCAGGCGGGTGGCGGCGGAACGGCGCACTCCGGAATGTATCACCCCTGCATCCGCGGCGGGTCAATCAATAGCGGAAAGCGTACTGGAGCTTCACGAGAAGCTGATTCGACGCGAAGCCCCAGCGCCTGTCTCGGCTCGTCTGCAAACCTCCGCCGACCGGCCGGCCAGTCGATGGATCAATGTCGTGCCGCAGGTTGTGGTTGTAGACCACGAACAGGTCACCGAGCGGCGAGAATGTCCAGCGGAGCCGCGTGTTGGTGCCGAAGGTGTCGCTCTCATTGTCGTACTGGACGTAGCTGTTCAACTGCAGGTCTGGCGACACGTTGAAGCGAAGCCGTGTGCCGACGAGGTCCTGCGTGAATCGTCCCTCTCGCAACCGTCCGATGTTGCGTGTGCCGTCGAGCTCGACGATGAACAGGGGCGACGGCTTCCATGCCGCCGTGAGCTGAAGCTCGTCGAGCCGACCCGTGTAGAAGCCGCCGAACCACCACGCCGCCTGGGCGCTGAAACGACGCTTCGCGGCGAGGCCGCCCTCGATCCGGTAGCGCCGCCAGTGGTAGCTGCCTGCCGGGATGGTCACGCCCTCGGCGATCTCGAATGCCTCGGCGAGGCGCTCGCCCGCCGGCACGACGTTGAACTCGAAGCGATCGCCGCTCTCGAGGCGCCAGTTCACTGGCGCCATGAACACCTCATAACTCTCCCAGCTCCCCGCGAGATCGGTCACGAGCTGCGGCTCGAACTCATGGAACATCTGGCGGACGTGAAGTCCGGCGATTGGGCGCGTAGGACGCGGCTGATACGTCGCGCTCAACGTGATGATCTGCACCGCCGGCCGCGGCACGAAGCCGATGGACGGATCGAATCCGTCGCCGAGATACTTGTAGACGAGCGCCGCGTCGAGGAGATCGTTGGGATAGTCGACCTTCCCGCCGAAGGCTCCTCGCCCGCCGGCGAGCCCCTCGCGGCCGGTGCCAATCCCCCACACCCCGACGAGAAAGTTCTTGTCTCCTCGGAAATGGGAGGTCTGATAGGTCGCGTCGGTGCCGGCCGTCCAACTGCCTGCCCGACCGAGCGGATCACCGAGCGTGCCGATCAACCCCACGCTCGACTCCCGTAGTAGGTTCTGCCTGATCCGCACGACGCCCATCGTGCTCTCGGTGGGCGGGAGCGACACGCGCGTCGTGGAGTCGAGGCTTGCCACGGTGCCGCCGGCGATGTCGCCCGTGCGCACGACCAGCGCGCCGTAGTTCGTGCCGCCCGAGCGACCGCTCACCTTGCCCCCGACACGGATCGGCACTTCGACGCCATTGTACAGGCCGACGCGCCGGCTGAAGAAAGGACGAACGTCGTCGCCGGTCCCGAGACCGAAATCGAAGATGTCGGCACCCTGCAGGAAGAACGTGCGCTTCTCGGGAAAGACGAGGGGAAAACGTGTCAGGTTGGTTCGTCGTGTGTCGATCTCCGTCTCGGCGAAGTCGGTGTTCACGGTGACCGCCGCGAGCGTATTCGCACCCAGCCGTTGGGTCACGTCGAGGCTCGCGTCCCGATCTCGGCGCGTCGGCGCTCGAGGGCTCGGCACACCGGCGCCGGCCGTGAGTGCGGGACGCACGGCCAGCCCGAGCCCGAGCGCGAACGGTGGCACGCCCGTCAGGCGACCGGCGCGGAAGGTCTGCGTCACCTCGTAGTCGCGCGACGGGCTCGCCCAGCGATCGGTCTCCTGCAGCCGCTGAACGCGGCGCTGGACGTTGAACCCCCACTCGGTGAGACCTGGGCGGAACTGCAGACTCTGGATCGGAATGCGGATCTCGGCCGACCATCCGGTGAGAGTGCGTGCGGTCGCCGCCTCCCAGACCGCATCCCAGTTCGCGTTCTCCCCTTCTCCCTGATTGGCGACCAGGGCGTCGTAGCGCGCGCCGTTCGGATTGACCGCGAACACGTAACCCGAGCGGCCGTCGCGATAGGTGTCGAGAACGAGCTTCACGTGATCCTCGCCCGTCAGCACCGCGTCGCGCTCGCGCGCGAAGCTCACGATGCGCGCGGGATCGGGATCGTCCGCCCGCACGCCGATCACGAGCGCATCGGTGGTCGCGAGCACGCGGACTACGGTGCGTCCCGTCGGCGAAATACCTTCGGTCGGCTCGAGCTGCGTGAGGTCGGAGATCGAGTCGGCCGACGACCAGACGGGTTCATCGAGGCGGCCGTCGAGATCCAGAGTCCCCGTGACGGAGCCGACGCGGAGTGCCGGCGGCACCGAGGTGGACCTCACGACTATGTCCTGCGCGCCGAGATCCCGTGCGCCCAAGCACATGGCGGGAAGCACAAGGACAGCGGCGAGCGCAACGGCGCTCGCTTGCTGGCGCGACCCGAACAGCGGCGGTTTCACGACGAAGCTCGGGATGCCAGCGTGTCGTGTCCACGTGCAAGCTCGACGTCCGGTGCCATATCGCCGACGAATCAGGGCGCCGGCTCCAGCACGCGGAGCACAGGACGCCCACCAACTGACTCGAGCGGCAGATACACGCGGTGCGTGCGCGGATCGACGCTCACCGTGTGCGCATGCGGCGCGCGAAGGTCGCCGAGGGGAAGCAGCGTGTCGCCGACGACCCAGAAGCTCGACAGCACGCCCGATTCGGATGCGACGTACAGACGCCGCCAACCCGGATCCCACGCCAGCACGTCGGGATCGTCGCCGACGCGAAGGCGCTGCGTCACGCGCATGGTGCGCAGATCGACGACGGCGACCGTCGCATTGCCTTCGCCGGTCACGAACGCCAACCGGCGGAGCTCGTCGAGCGTGAAGCCGTGCGGTCCCTTCACGCCAGGCACTTTGTAGCGTGCGACGACCCGCTCCGAGAACGGATCGACCGCGACGAGCTCTCCGCGGGTCTGCACCGCGACGAGGATGCACTTCGACACGGAGTCGTAGTGCGTGTTCCCTGCCTCGCCGTCGAGGTCGATCGTCGACCGCTTCTGCAGCGTGGTGGCGTCGATGACCACGTCGCTCTCGCCGCTCTCGTCCGACACGAACACCTTGTCCGCATTCGGCGCGTAGGCAATCCCGTCCGGATATCGGATCTTTCCGACTCGCGCGACGATGGCGAAGGAGCGGTCGTCGACTACCGCGACTTCGCGGGCGCCCGCCGCGGCAGCGTACACGTGATGATGCTCGGGGACGGCCCAGACACCCGTCACACGCGGAAGCCCGCCCACCTCACGCAGCACGCGGCCGGAGTCGAGATCGAAGACGACGAGCCGACCCGCGTTCATGTGGCTGATGTACAGGCGACCAGCCGCTGGGTCGACGCTTTGATAGTCGAAGCGGTTCGTCGGACCTGGGAGTGGGATGTCGGCGACGGTTCGAAGCCCGGGCGTCGGGATCGGCCTGTCCGGAATCGCTGGAGATTTCCACTCGGCCGGGGTGAGGCTGCTCGCGGTCGCCGCGCATGCGCCCGACGCGCGACCACTCGCACTTTGTCCGCCCGTTGCCTCTCCCGCGGCGAGATTCACTGCGCCCTGATGACCCTCGCCGCCCGAGTCGAAGCACGCAGCAGCGAACGCCGCCGCCATGAGCACGCCAGTGTTTCGAGCAGAGAGCATCCGAGCGCAGTTCATCGCGGCACTGCCTGCGCCGCCTGGATGGCGATGCCAGCCACTCCCGCCGCCAGAATGAGCAACGGCTCCGGAACCTTCCGCTTCGACCACACGAACAGCGCCATCGCCAAGGCGAACAGCAGCCAGGTCGGTACGTCGATCAGCGCGCGCCGTCCGAGCACGATGGCGGCGCCGGCGATCGCTCCTGTCGCACCGGCCGTGATACCGTCGACGACGGCTCGAAGCTGCCGGTTGTGGGAGAAGCGATGGTACCAGCGCGCGAGAAGAACGACGAACAGGTACGTGGGCAGGAAGACGCCGATCGCCGCCGCGATGGCGCCGAGTGGACCGGCCGTGAGATAGCCGATGAACGCGACGGTGATCACCACCGGCCCCGGCGTGATCATCGACACTGCGACGGCGTCGAGGAACTCGCGCTCCGTGAGCCAACGGAACTCCTCGACCACGCCGTGATGCATGTACGGCACGATCGCCAGTCCCGATCCGAACACCACCGCGCCCGCCTTGGCGAAGAAGATCGTGATCGTCGTGAGCAGCCCCGCCGGCGCAAGGCCGTGCATCCCCGTGAGCCACCACGCCGGGAGCGCGATCGCCGCACTTCCCGCACCTGCAAACAGGGTCTTCGACGGCCAGGCGCGCACCACGAGCACCAGCATGCCACTGAACAGGATCACCCAGACGATCTCGCGCTCGCTCCACGCCGTCAGCGCCGCGTTCACGATCACGATCGCCCACAGCAGGCGATCGACGCCCACGGTCTTTCGCACCAGCTTCCAGGCGCTGTGCACGATGAGTGCAATCACCGCGGCGCCGATACCGTAGAATGCACCGCGCATCCACGACAGGCCGCCGTAACGCAGGTAGGCTGCGGAGAGCGCGAGCACCATGAGGAACGATGGAACGATGAAAGCCGCACCGACGAGCGTCGCGCCGGTGACGCCCGCGCTTACCCAGCCGAGGTAGATCGCCAGTTGCGCGGCCAGCGGGCCCGGCGCGAGCTGCGCGAGCGCGAGCCCGTCGCGGTACTCCTGTTCCGTGAACCACCCGCGGTTCTCCTGCAGATCGCGCCGCATGCGCTCGACGAGCACGACGGGACCGCCGAACACGAAGGTGCCGAGGTGGAGGAAGTAGCGCACGAGTGCGCCGAGCGATGGCGGCGCGCCTTCCGCTTCCGGCGCCGCTGGCCTCGTGAAGGCGGGCGCGCTCATAGACGCGATGGGGTCGAGAGGCCCGCATAGAGCGTATCGAGCACCACGGAGCCATGACGGAGCCGATCCTCATCTTGGGCGTGGCTGGCTACGAGCCCGTCGACGAGGCGCGCGAACCCCGGAGTCTCTTCGCGGCCGAACGCGCGCTCCTTGAAGTCGATGTCGTGCACGATCTCGCCGAGCGCCGCGAGAGCGGGGTCATCGAGCTCGAAGCGGCGCACGAGCGTCTCGAAGGTGCAGCGCGGCCCGTCGTGCGTGTACTCGGCGTCGAACATGTCGAACCGCAGCTCGCCGTCCGACGGGACGAAGCTGTCGGCATCGACGAAGCGGAATCGCGCCTCGGGGTCGATGAACCGTCGGATGAGCCACGCGCTCGAGATCCGGTCCACCTTGATGCCGCGCCGCGTCACCCAGGTGCGGCCCCGAACCGAGTTGGGCGCGCTCTGGCCGCGCCCGTTCGGGCGCTCGGGATCCGTGTTCTCCAGCATCCTCTCGAGGGCACCGATCGCCGTATCGGCGTCGCGGCCCCCCTCCGTATCAAAGAAGTCGATCGCCTGGACCTCGCTCCACCGCCGGCGCAGTCGAGCGATCTCCGTGGCAAGCTGCCCGCGCCTCGTTGCCGTAGTGGGGTCAACCTCTCCGGCTTCGCGGAGCCGTGTCGCTTCGACCGAAATCCCGGCGTAGTCGGCGCCGCGGGCGTCGCGAAAGAGGCGCTCCACGCCATCGTCTGTAAGTCCACCGACGAAGGTGACCTCGCCGATCGCGCACTCCCCGCCGCCGGCCAGGACCTCCCTCACCACCCATTGGAGGTCCTCGAGCGCCTCGTCGCTCCGCGGCAGCACGTAGACCGAGTTCTTCACCGGAACGGCACCGACCCGCGCCAGCCGACGTGCCACCTTCACCCGGAGGTACTCGGGCTTCGGCGGGATGGCGTGGATGAGCAGGAGCCAGCGCGGCGCGTCGGGTCGGGGCATGGTTGTCGCAGATGCGACAGCATATATATCGCAACTGCGACGTGCAACATCCGAAGCCTACGGATGTGCGCGCCAATAGAGCATTTAGGCTACGTGAACCAAGTCCGGAGGCACCTCATGCGTCGTTCGACCATCCGCTGTCGCGTCGGTCTCGTGCGGCAGCTGGCCGCACCTGCTCTCTCGCTGGGCATCACCCTACTGGTCACGGCACCCGTCGGCGCGCAGAACGCGGCTGCCGCGCAGACGAACGGCGGTCCCGCCTGGGCTGCCGTGCAGCAGGTACTCGGTGGCAAAGGCACGATACAGCCCGGAGAGGTGCTTCGCTTCAGCTTTCCACGGACGGACCTTCAGGTCACGGCCGGGGGCGTGCAGATCAAGCCTGGCTTCGCCCTCGGATCGTGGATCGCGTTCAAGCGGATGGGCCAGGGCGCCAACGCGCAGGCCATGGCCATGGGCGACCTCGTGCTGACCGAGGACGAGCTCAACCCGGTGATGCTCGCACTGCAGCAGGGAGGCGTGGAGCAGACCGCGGTGCACAATCACGTGCTCGACGAGTCGCCGCGCGTTATGTACATGCACGTTTCGGCGCACGGCGATCCGGTGAAGATCGCGCAGGCGATCCGGTCGGCGCTCGGGGCCAGCAAGACTCCGCTGCCCCCCGCGGCCAGCGGCGCGGGCGACAAGAGTGACGCGGGTGGCGCCTCCGCCCCGGCCGCCGCGCCCCTCGACCTCGACACCGCAGCCATCGCGCGCACTCTCGGCATCGCAGGGAAGGCGAATGGCGGCGTGTACCAGGTCAGTGTGCCGCGCTTGGAGCGCATCACCGACCATGGCATGGAGGTGCCCCCGTCGATGGGCGTCGCGACGGCGATCAACTTCCAGCCGACGGGCGGGGGAAAGGCCGCGATCACGGGCGACTTCGTGATGACGGCGGCGGAGGTCAACCCGGTGATCCGGGCTCTCCGCGAGAACGGCATCCAGGTGACCGCCCTGCACAGTCACATGCTGGAAGAAAGCCCGCGGTTGTTCTTCATGCACTTCTGGGCGAACGACGACGCGGCGACGCTAGCGAAGGGACTGCGCGCGGCGTTGGACAAGACGGCGAGCAAGAGACCCTAGAGTCACTGCTTCGGCGAAGTGCGCCTTCTCGTCGCGCTCGTCGGCCACACCCTGCGTCGCATGGACTTTCTCCGCCGGCGCTTTCGGCGCCGCATGAGCGCCTCGGTTAGGGGACGGTCAAGGTAGGGGTCCTCGGGCGTTGGCTGTGGGTACGGCGACATCGAAGGACCTTCAGGAAAGCTGTTCATGGGCGTGGCCCTCTCAGCTGCCGAACCGACCCACCAACCAGCCGATGGCGGCGCCACCGAGCGCCCCGAGGAGCAGGATCGGCGCATACGCCTTGGTGATCACCGCGG
>DATFOL010000160.1:0-13735 GCA_035265545.1 Gemmatimonadaceae bacterium
CGCCTTGCCCGGCGCGGTGTCGAGGATCTCCGCGACGACCATCGCGTAGCGGCGCCAGCGCTCGGCCTCGCGCCGCAGGTGCTCGCGGCCGGCGGTGGTGAGGCGGTAGTAGCGCGCGCGCCGGCCCTTCTCGCTCCGCCCCCACTCGGCCGCCACGAGCTCGCGGGCCTCGAGGCGGTAGAGCGCCTGGTAGATGGCGGCCTCGTCGAGCTCGAAGGCGTCGCCCGAGCGCGCCTCGAGCCAGCGCGCGAGCTCGAAGCCGTGCATCGGCGTCCAGGCGAGCGCCTTCAGCACCAGCGCGTCGAGGGTGCCTCTCACCAGGGGGAGTGGACCGGCCATGCGGCCTCCAGCAGCGCCGAAAAAGGGTTTCAGGTAGTGTCTACAGAATCTGTAGGCTATATACGGAGCGGGAGGATGGCGGTCAAGGAAATTCTCCCTACCGCCGTCAATCGTCGTGCGCACCACCCGGCCGTCTCACCCGATCGACACTCGATCCCGCGAAAGGGTTGGGCGGCGGGCGTGACGAGTTACGAGATCGTGATCACCACCGAGTCGCCGGCCGCCGCGGCGGCGGCCATGAACGTCCTCAGCTCGTCGAACGCGCCGAGCAGGAAGCCGAGCAGCTCGTCCGCTTCATTAGGCCGGTTCCAGATCACGTCGGGGTAGATCCGGAGCGCCGTCATCCGCGCGGGATCGAAGCGATGCCGCAACTCGTCGTGGGTGAGCGCGCCGAGAAAGGCGGCGAAGTCTCGCACCTGCGCGGGATCGAGCAGCCGAGGGACCTGATCACCGTCGTCCTCTCCGATGTCCTCGCCACCGGCGATCATGAAGCAGGCGGGCGCCTCCTCGCTGTCATCCGTGCCGGTGAAGAGGAAGTGCAGGCCGTGCCACGCCTTGTCGAGATTGAGCTCTTCGCCGGCAGCCGCCTCCGGCCAGCGGGGCGGCCCCTCCGGCTGCGTATCGGCCACGCGCTGGATCTTGATCGGCGTGAGCCGCAGCAGAAAGCCGAGCAGGCCACGCGGCCCTGCGTCGACCATGGCCGGCGGCTCCCCCAAGAGGAACGGCTCGACGAGCGAGGGGTCCGAGCGGAGCCGTGCGACGTCCGCGGCGCTCGCGCGACGAAGTATGCCATACATGCCCATGGAGCGGCCTCGGATTCCGGGAGGGGACGACGAGAATGTATGAAGCCGGTCGTCAGGGGCAATGCACGAACGGCGACGTCGAGAAGTGCCTGAGCGCGCGCGAGGACGTCGCTGCGCCGGATCCGGTACCGTGGGATGGTCGTTCCTCGCCGACCACGCACCCGTCGAGAAGATGTACGACTCGCTCGGCGCTGCGCATGTATCGCTCATCGTGCGTCACCAGGCAGATGGTCGCCCCGGCAGCGTGCAGCTCGGAGAGCAGCGCCATGATCGCTGCGCCATTCTGCGAGTCGAGGTTCCCCGTCGGCTCGTCGGCGAGCAGGATCGTCGGATCGCCCGCCAACGCGCGCGCCACGGCGACACGCTGCTGCTGGCCACCGGAGAGCTGACTCGGAAAGTGCCGCGAGCGATGCGCCATCCCTACGCGCTCGAGTGCGCCGTGTGCCCGCGCCCGTCGCTCGTCGGCGCAGAGGCTGCGATAGGCGAGGGGAAGCTCCACGTTCTCGAGCACCGTGAGGTTCTCGATCAGATTGAACGCCTGGAAGACGAACCCGATCTGTCGGCGCCGGATCTGCGCCCGCGCGGCGGGCGAGAGATTGATGGCGGAGCGCCCGGCGAGGAGATACTCGCCCGCCGTAGGAGTTTCGAGCAGGCCGACGATCGAAAGGAGCGTCGACTTGCCACAACCCGACGGGCCGGCGACCGAGACGTACTCGCCCGCCGTGATGTCGAGGTCGATGTCTCGCAGCGCCGTGGTCTCCGTCTCTCCCGCGTGGAAGACCTTCGTTATGCCCGAGAGTCGGATGACCGGGAGCCGGGACCGCGCCATCGATGTCGCTCCTCTAGGCCTCGGCCCGGAGCGCGATAGCGGGATCCACCCGCACGGCGCGCAGTGCCGGCGCGAGACACCCGATCACCGTCATCACGACGCAGAGCACGGCGACGGCGGTGAAGGTGACGAGGTCGTTCGGTCGAACACCGAACAGCAAACTCTCCATCGCGCGACCTGCGAGGTACGCGAGGACGAGTCCGGGAGCGATCCCGGCGCCCGCCAGCACGACCGCCTGCCGCACCACCATCCGGACGACCTCTCGCCCCTGAGCACCGAGCGCCATCCGGACGCCGATCTCCCGCTGTCGGCTCGAGACCGAGAACGAGAGCAGTCCATGGATGCCGATCGCGGCCAGCAGGAACGCCAGCGCCGCGAACCCGCCCAGCACGCGCACCTGCACGGCGCGCGCGGCAGTCACATCCGAGACGATCTCGGTCATCGATCGGATGTCCGAGACGGGCTGCTCGGGATCGACGCGGCGCACGATGCGGCGTACCGTGGGAATCAGCGAGCCCGGAGACGATGAGGAGCGAATCACGAGCTCTCTGGGATAGAAGAACGGACTTGCCTGCTCGGCAACCTGCTTGTACGAGAGATAGACCTGCGGCTCGCTGTGACGCTCCAAACCGCGGACGCGGACGTCGCCGACCACGCCGACCACGGTCCGCATGTCGGTGAGGAAGGTGAACCGCTTCCCGATGGGATCTTCGTTGGGCCAGTAGCGCTGGACGAACGACTCGCTCACGACGGCCACCCACGGTTGATTCGTCTCGTCCGCATCGCCGATGTCTCGGCCGCGCCGAATCGGGATCTGCAGCGTGGCGAAGAACCCGGGTGTCACGTATCGGCTGATGGCGACCGGCGATGTCGGACCCACCTCACCTTCGCCCTCGGGCGCGACCGGCCAGACGCCGCCTTGCGATGCCATGGGAAGTCCGGAGATGTACGCCGCGCCCGCGACGCCGGGCATGCCCCGCACCTCGGTGAGCACGTCGCGATAGAACGCCGCGCGACGTGGCAGGGAGTCGTAGTTCGGCGAGGGCAATGCCGTGCGGAGCGCCATGACGTTGGTTGCCCTGAATCCTGGATCGACGTCCTGAACGCGCACGAGGGCATGCAGCAGCAGCCCCGCCGAGATCAGTAGCACCACCGACGCCATGATCTCTGTCGCCACCAGCACGGCGCGCGCGTGCGCGCGTCGCCCACCGACGGCACGAGCTCCCGCGTTCGCGACGCCGAGGTCGTGAGTGCCCGACGATTGCCACGCGGGCCACGCGCCGAACGCCACGCCGGTGAGCGTGGACAGCACCGCGGCGAACAGGACGATCCGGAGGTCGACGACCGGGGACTGCGCGATGGGCAGCGACGTCGGGATCAGTCGGGTGAGCAGCGGCAGTGACGCGACCGCGATGCCGATGCCGAGCACCCCTCCGAGCAGCGCCAACAGCAGGCTCTCCGTGATCGACTGGCGAACGAGCCGCTCCCGTCCTGCCCCCAGCGCCACGCGCACGACGACCTCCTGATGCCGCGTCAGGGCTCGCGCCAGCAGGAGATTCGCGAGGTTCGCGCAGGCAATGAGCAGCACGCACGCGGCAGCCGCGCAGAGCGCGAGCAGCAGCGCTCGAGATTGCGGCGAGAACTGATCCCGAAGCCGGATGACCCACGCGCTGACCCCCTCGAGCTCCCGGGGGAACTGCTGCGACAACTGGCGACTCAGCGCGTCCATCTGTGCGCGCGCCTGCTCGAGCGTGACGCCCGGCCGCAGGCGCGCGACGGCCTCCCAGTAGGTGTTCGTGCGGTCTTCCTGGCTCTGCTCCTCCACCCCGATCGGCGTCCAGATCGCGATCTCGCGTCGTGGGAAGTGAAAATCGGCAGGCATCACGCCGACCACTTCGCGCGGCACTCCGTTCGTGACGAGACGCTTCCCGATGATGGCCTCGTCACCGCCGAACGCCGATTGCCAGAGCGCGTAGCTCAGGATGATCGTCCCGCCGGCGCGCTCGTCCTCGGCCGTGAAGACCCGCCCACGCAGCGGCCGCACGCCCAGCGTCGGGAACAGGCTCGCCGTGACGACCGACTGCTGGAGATGTTGTGGCTCGCTTTGTCCGACGAGGTTGACACCTGTGCTGTAGTACGCCGCCATCGATTGGAAGACCGAGCTGCTCGCTCGCCAGTCGCGGTAGACTGCCGGCGAGACGACGTTGGTGTTGCCACCCGGCGTCTGCTCCGAGAGCTTGACCAGGCGGTCTGCCTCGAGGTAGGGCAGCGGGCGGATGAGCACGAAATCCGCGACGGAGAACGCCGCCGCATTCGCGCCGATACCGAGCCCGGTGACGAGGATGGCCGTCGCCGTGAACCCCGGCGTGCGCGCGAGCGCCCGCACGGCGTACTGCAGATCCTGTCGAAGGATGTCCCAGTGAGCGGCCAGGGCGTTTCGCACGATGTCCTCGATGGTCTCGGCCCACAACGTGAGCGTGGAGAGAGTGCCAGTGGCTTCGCGACGGCGCTCCGAGAATACCGCCGTCATCTCGTCGCCGTACTCGAGGCGGAAGGAGGCCGGCAGAAGCCGCAACAGGAGTCGGTACGCGCGCATCAGCCGCTGCCGAGCACCAGCCCCTGCGCCCGGGCCATCCGGACCAGCTCGGCCATGCGGCGGGCTTCGGCGCGCGCGACGGCTTCGCCGAGTGGCGTGATTCGGTAGTAGCGCCGCCGCTCGTCGTCGAGCGCTGGCTCGGGCCGCTCGTTCGACTCACGAATCAGCGCCTGGTCGAGCATCCGCTGGATGGAGCGGTACAGCGTGCCGGCACTGAGCCGGAGCGCGCCGCCCGTGCGCTGCTCGACGTCCTGCATGATCGCGTACCCGTGCCGGTCTTCCTTCGCGAGAGCGATCAGGATGTGAAACGTCGCGGCGGGGAGCGGAAGGAACGTGCCGGGGTCGGGCAGCGAACTGGCCATGGCCCAGTATATCCACTGTGTGTATATTGTCAACGGGTATAATCGGAGCGGCCCGACGGAGCGCTTCTCGACGGGGCTGAAGGAGAAGCGCGTCTAGCGAGTCGCGCGCGCGTGGCAGCCGATCGCGTAGAGACTCGCCAATCCGAGCAGAGCGACGGCACCCCAGCCGGAGACCGGAAGCAGATAGGACGCGTTGGTTCCGTCGGTGGCGACGAGGTAGACCCACTCATCGAGCATCAACCCGAGTCCCGTGCCGAGACATGCCACCTGCACGCGGCGCATCGTGGCGAGGCATCGCGCCTCCTCGCCGCCGGTGAGCCGACCGCCTCGGTGACCGATTCGCGGGCCGCCGGCTTCGACGACGTCGCCGTCATGCGCGCGGCGCTCGACGCGGCACGAGGTGGATGACGAGGGCGGTCGCGATCCCGAAGCACGCGATGCCGGCGGCGGCCCAGAGGAGCTCGTTGTGTCCTCCGGTATACGCGTATCCGTACAACGAGCGGTCACCGATCTCGAGCGCGAGCAAGTCGCCCAGGAGCAGCCGATACCCGCCCGCCCCCGCGAGCCATCCCAGGATGGAGGCGACGATCCACTGATACCTGGCGGCGACCCGCCAAAGTGGCCATCCGAGAATGAGACCGTGCACGAGGCCGGCCCCCGCCATCGCGGCTGGTGTGGCGAGAGCATCGTATCCAGCGAGATCGACGCTCGACATGATGAGCATGGCTGTCGCGATGGCGGCGGCCATGGCGAGCACCGCGCGTCGTCTCCATGCGGCGTCGACGACGGGCCATGCGCGTCGGAGGAGCTCCGCTTCCGCGAGCGGTACGAGCGTCATGAACGTCGCATGAGTCATCGCCGCGGCGGCGTCCAGCCCGATCAACGGCCCGAGCGACGTCGTCAACAGTGGGACGAGCAGGAGTGGCACCGAGTGAACCGAGATCCAGAGGAGAAGCGCGTATCGGCCGGGTGCGTGATCGCGCGGCAGAACGTCCGGTTCGGCGGGTGGGGTGGGCACGGCGTGAGTCGTTGACGGCATGGTCGGGGCGGTTAGGGGTGAAGTCGTCGACGTTCATGCTGGTGGCGAGCGGTAGATCACCTTCCAGATGCGGCCACGCACGTCGTCGGTGATGAACAGCGCGCCGTCGAGTCCGTGGGCGAGACCCACTGGACGGTGTCGTGCCCGCCCGGGGTGACGGTCGCGTCCGGCGAAGCCGTCGGCGAAGATTTCGAAGCGTGGTCCGGGATCCTGCGCCGCGAACGGGAGGAACACGACGTTGAACCCGTTGTCCGGACCGGGCCGGTACCACGCACCGTGAAACGCCACGAAGGCGCCTCCTCGATACCGGGGTGGGAACATCGTCCCGGTGTAGAAGAGCAACCCGTTCGGCGCCCAGTGCGCGGGGAAGGCGAAGATCGGCGCTGTCGCCGTCGCGCATCGGCCGACCGTGCGCCCATCTCCTCCGTATTCGGGGGCGAGGAGCTTCTGTCGTTGCGCATCGTCGTAGTAGCAGTACGGCCAGCCGTAGTCGTTTCCGCGCTCCAGCCGGAACATCTCCTCCGCCGCGAGTCGCTCTCCGGCCTCTCGGGAAAAGGCTTCGGGAAACGTCTGGGACAGGTCATCGCGCCCGTGCTGCACCGCGTAGAGGGTGCGGTCGGTGGTCCGGTATGCCAACGCAACCAGATGACGAACCCCCGTCACGATCCGCTCGCCATCGGGTTGTCGCTGGTGTCGTCGCAGCGGATCGAAGCTCCACAACCCCGCGAATTGCTGCAGCTCGGGACACGGATCACGCCCTGGTGCGTGGAGCTGCTTGTCGTGGGCCTGACAGCTGTTGCTCGGCGCGCCGACGTTCAGGTAGAGCCGCCCGTCGGCGACGACGATGCTCCGCGCACCGTGTCCACTTCGCGGGAGGCCGACCACGATCGAGTCCGGGTGGGCGCGAGGGAGGAGCGCGCCGTCCACGAGCGGATATCGGAGCACCTCGGTCCATGTCGCCATGTAGACCGCGTCGGCCGTCAGCGCGAGCCCTGCCCCGCCGCTGTTCTCGATCCACCGCGTCACGTCGACGCGACCATCGTGGTTCGTATCTCGAAGCGCCACGAGACCGCCGGGCTCATTCGCCGTAGCCCAGCGCGCGACGTACACGTCACCTGACGGAGCGACAGCGATGTGCCGGAGCGCTCCGAGATCGTCGGCGAAGACCTGCGCGCAGAACCCGGCTGGGAGTTTCAGCCGATCGTCGCACGCTCCTGCAGCAGGCGCCACCGAATGGCCGATGTCGCACGCCGTGACGGCAGCCAGCATCGCCAGTGCACGAGTGCACCCGCGCATGCCTTGCTTGCCATCTCTCCCACGCGCCGAGGAAGTTGCCTCTCCCAGTGACGTCTGCACCAGCCACCGCAGATCGGTGTGTTCCTGCATCGCCTCTCGTAGCAGGAGATGGTTGTTCGATCCGACGCGGGCAGCACTCACCGACACGTCGAGAGAGAGATGCTCTGCGGCGCACGATGTTAGTCGTCTCCGAGTTGATGCCCCGGCCCATCCGGCGAACTAACAATTTCCCGCCAGCAGGCATCCTTCCGAGAACGCTCGTGCGATCATCAGGGCGTCGACCGGCGCCGGGGCGATGCTGCGCCCCTATCCTCCAGCGCCTGAACGCTCGAGCTTCCGAACGAGTGCAGACCGTCTCTCTCCGCCGATCCCTTGCCGAGCCAACCTCTCCTGGACGTGCCGCTCCGGACGAATGACGGAGAGTCGTCGGCGGCCCTGGTGCGGGCCGCCCAGGACGGCGACCGTCAGGCGTTCGAGACGCTGTACGACCGGTATGTTCGCCTCGTCCATGCGGTGCTCCTCGGCACGCTCGATTCCGAGGACGCGTCGGATGTCGCGCAGGACGTCTTCTTCCGTGCGTGGCAGCAGTTGAATCAGCTTCGCGATCCGGAAGCGTTCGGGCCGTGGCTCACCACCATCGCTCGCAATGCTGCCCGGATGCGGCATCGTGCGGAGCCCCGGCACGTACCGCTCACCCCGTCGCTCGTGGCCGGGGCGACATCCGTCGAGGCGAAGCTCGATGCGCAGCACGTGCTCGCGCAGCTTCAGTCGCTTCCCGCGAAGTTCCGCGATCCGTTGATGCTCCGCCTGGTGGAAGGCATGTCCGGCGTGGAGATCGCGGCGCTCACCGGTCTGACGCACGGCACGGTGCGGGTCTATCTCCACGAAGGCATGCGGTTGCTTCGTGCGCGCCTTCAATCTGACGCGGTGGACCATGACTGAGCACGACTACCTCTGGGATCCCGAGGATCCGCCCGATCCGGACGTCGCCAGGCTGGAAGCAGCGTTGCGTCCCTATCGATACGGTCCCGTGTCGGCCGTACCCGCGAGCGACGAGATTGGCGCCATTGCGGCGGCGGCGTCGAGCGACGCGCGCACTATCCGCCGCTTGGCGACCCCACGCCGCGCGCGGACCGTGCGCTGGCTCGCCGCCGCGGGGCTCGTCCTGGCGGCGGTGATCGCGGCCGACTGGATGCGTGCGTGGACCGCCCAACCCTGGCGGTTCGTCCTGGAAGGGCCAGCGCGTGACCAGCGTCCCAACGTCGAAAGCACCGACCCGGTTCTCCGTTCCGGCGCCTGGCTCGTGACCGACGAGCGGTCGACGGCCCGTTTGAATGTGGGGCACATCGGGGAGGCGACCATCGGGCCGTCCTCGCGTCTTCAGCTCGCCCGCGCCGAGGGTTCGGAGCATCGACTCGTATTGCAGCGAGGGCAGCTGCATGCGCGGATCTGGGCGCCGCCTCGCTTCTTCCTCGTGGAAACGCCGAGCGCGACAGCGGTCGATCTCGGATGCGTCTACACGTTGACCGTCGACTCGGTCGGCAATGGCATCCTCCGCGTGGAATCCGGCGAAGTCGAGCTGGTTCGAGGACGGTCCAGCGTACTCGTTCCGGCCGGAAACATGGCCGCGCTGAGACGGGAGCAGGGACCAGGGCTGCCAGTGCCCACTCGCGCGAGCGCATCCTTCCGCGAGCGCACGACCGCGTTCGACGCCGGCGCGATCGACAGCGCGCACGTCTCGGCACTCCTTCTCGACGCCGATTCGACCCACACGATAACGCTGTGGCACATGCTCGATCGAGTCGGCGGCGCGGAACGGAGCCTCGTGATCACGCAGCTCGTGGAGCTGGTGCCGCTACCGGAGTCCGTGTCCCTCGAGCAGGTGCAGCGCGGAGACGCCACGGCGATGCGGGCGTGGCGCGAGGTGATGGCGCCTGGCTGGAGCTCCGAGTCGGTCCCTGCGTGGAAGCAGGGATGGCGCTGGATGTGGCGGGCGATCGGAGGATCGCGCTGAAGGAGGATCGGCGAGGTCCGTTACCCGAGCAGAGCGCGTGAGGTGATCGCGGGGAGGGCCAACGCGTCACATTGGCCGGCAGCGCTGCACGTCGCCAGGCTCGTCGCGGGTGCCCCCGAGCGTCGTCTCGATGCGTTCGCGTCCGGGAAGGTCGGTCTCGAGGATGACCTTCGCGCGGTTGGTGAAGAGCGCGGCGCGTACGCGGTCGTACTCCGCCTCCGATGTGAGATCCACGTTGAGTGCGACCACGACATCTATATAGAGTGTGGAGGTGCCGGTCGGGATCTCGGCGATCAGCTCGCCCCCTTCGGTCACCAGACGGGCGCGCGTGACGTGACCCTTCAATGGTGCCCCCGCCGAGCCGGCCGACCCCATTACCCCGGTGGAGAGCCGCAGGTAGGATGGGTTGACGTTCTCGTGCAGATCCACCTGCACCGTGGCGAGCGTCGCCCCCGCGGCGTCACGCACCGTCCCATCCGCGGCCGTGCGTCTGACGACCCCACACTCCCAGCCGATCTCGCAGCCCGTGAGGGAGAGGGCCGTGGCCGCGATGGCGAGGAGCCGTGAGGCGCGCCTCGGCACCGCGAACAGGCGGACCGTGGTCCTCATGCGAGTACGAAGTGAATCGTTGGATCGACGTGGGACTGACTGAGACATGAGCGCTGGAAAAGCAAGTTGAAGTGGGAGGACTCGAGCGATGTCGTCGTACTGGAACTCTTTCATTGAATCGGTTCCGTGGTTCCTCGAAGCGGGTGTCCGTGTGGACGCGCGACCTCCGAAGGAACCTGGACACTGGTCACCCGCGTCCAGCGCGTTCGAGAAGCTGTTCCCCTCGCTCGACCGCCTGCTTCGCGCTGCCTGGACGACGGACGTTCGCATCGGAGGTGTCGCGTACGCCTTGTTCTCGTGGCCGACGGAGGACTGGACTCCCGCATGGTTGTGTCGTCCGCCCGAGCGGGCCCCGGTGTCGGGGCTGTTCCCCGCCCACGCCGTCCTGCTGGCATCGTTCGGCGGAATCGTCGAGCGCGCAGACGAGCCTGACACCTGGCTGCTGAACCACAACGAGGTGCTCACGGCCGCCGAGGCATCACACGATGCCTCGTTTCTCGTCGAGTGTGCTCACGTCTTTCCGAACGGACGCATCCCCCTCGACACCGCCGCGTATTACAGCATCGCCCGCGAAGCGAACGGCAACACGACGCTCTGCGCTCGAGAGAGCGGCCATGTTCTCCTCTTCGCGCAGGACCATTCGTTCGATCATGTCGCGCCCTGGCGCGAGTGTCCGGAGTACACGCTCTACGAAATGGAGGGAGCGCCGGACTTTCAGCGCTGGGTGGAGACCGTCGCGCAGCAGTGGCTCGATGCGACGCAGGAAGTCATGTGATGCGCTCAGCGTTCGCGCATCGCGCAGCCGCTGGCCCACCGCGTCGGCGATGACCCCCGATACGTGTCCCGACGAGCGCGATTGATATTGTGCTCGCACGCCGGCAACCCGATGCGCATCAGCAGGTCGCGAAATCGTCGGGTACCGCGCAGTGGGTCCAGCCCGTACAGCACTCCTGCGAACACCAGGAACGGGTTCCGTTGCCGATAAGCCGCGTACAGGCGATCCAGTGCAAGCTCGGTGCTGCCGAGCGCCGCCAGAATCTCGACGCCGTAGAACGCGGCCGGTCCGCTCGCCTCGTTTCGCGCATCGAGCTCGCAGAGGATGCTCATGGCTCGGGCGCGGTGGCCGGCACGTGCGCACGCCCTGCCAAGTTGCGCGAGGAGCAGTGAGCTTCTGTCGGTCGTCTCGACCGCGAGCTCGAACGTCGCGATGGCGCCTGCGATGTCGCCCAACCCTTCCTGCGCCATGCCGCGCACCCAGCGTGCGTGAATGAAGGTAGGGTCACTTTCCAGCACGAACTCCGCCTCGCGAAGGCCAGACTCGTAGCGCCGGCCAAACGCGCAGCTCATCGCGTAGACCGCGCTGATCGCCGGGACGTCAGGGATCTTGTCGCGGGCGCGATCGAGAACGGCGAGCGCCTCGTCGGTTCGCCCTGTCGCGGTGAGATACTCGAGCGCGTAGGACGTGCGCGACACGACCGAGACCGGATCGACCTCGAGGGCCTTGCAGTACAGCTCCTCGGCCAGCGGCCAATTGTAATCCTGACAGAGCGCCACGTGCGCGAGCACCGTGTGCGCTTCCCCGAGCAGTGGATCCAGCCGGAGCGCTCGGCTGGCGTGGGCGCAGGCACGAGGCCACGCTTCATCCCTGCCCGGGTACGAGATGTACGTGACGGCCTGACACAACGCAGTCGCGAGCCCGGCATGCGCTTCGGCATAGTCGGGACTGGCGTGCAGCGCCTGCTCATAACGGCTGATCGCGCTCAGGATGGTGAGCGGCGAATGCCGGCCGGCAAGCTGCCGTGCGTCCAGGCACAGGCGCCGCGCGGCGGCGGTGACGACTCGCGGTCGCGCGAAGGCGATCGGCGGCGTGCTCGCTGCCGCGCGAGCTCGTCCTGTTGGACTGCCAGCCATGGTGAGCGCGCGACCGACCGCGACCGGTCGTTCCTCTCCCTCCGCGGCAAGGCACTGTCCGAGGCGAGCGGTCGCCGGCGACACCGCGACGCCGAGGCCGGTGCGAAACCGGTCGACCGCGCTGTGGTAGAGCAGTGTCGCGGCAGCCCGGTCGCCTCGCCGGACGAGCATCTCGATCACGGTGCGCAGCAGGTCCTCGTCGTATGGTGACCGCACGAGCGCGAAATGCGACCACTCGGCCGCTGCTGTGTTGTCACCGTCCAGCTCATGCCGCCTCGCCAGCACCATGGCGGCGCGCACGGCGCGAGACTGCAATCGCTCGCGTTCCCCCGACAGCCACGCATCGAAGCCCGTGTTCGCGAACAGGCTGAAGCCATCGAGCAGCGGACCGTCGTAGAGCACCATCGCGTCGGCCACGTGGCCGCGGTCCAGCAAGTCCTCGAACTTCGTGACGTCGACCTCGAGATCGCGCGAATCGAGCCCTACCTCAGCGTTCCCCCGCGACGCCAGCGACCCGGGTGGCAGGTGACTCCGCAGCATGTGGAGGCCCTGGCGCGACGAGTTGCGCGCGTGACCCGAATCCGAATCGGGCCAGAGGAGGGCGAGGAGGACATCGCGACGGTGGAGCCCTCGCGGCGACGCCATCGCGAGGTATGCGAGCAGCGCGAGCGTCTTCGGCTTTGCCAGCAGCTCGACGGCGCGCTCCCGACCGGCTCCGGTGATGCGGGCTGCACCGAACAATCGCAGCGCGAGTCCAGCCTCTCTTCCCATCATCCACCGTCGCTCGGGGGTCCGAGCGTAACGCGCCATCGCGAGCCGAATCGGCTCAGAGAGGGAGTCCTTGCCTGGCTCGAGCGCCGTTCCGGCTAACGGCCACGTAACGGATCACGGGTAGCGTCCAGCAAGTGCTTCGGCACTGGATGACAGCCCAGCGGAGCTCCCGCCGGGCGAGTATCCGGACTCACCCTCTCCTGGAGTCACATGCGCGTTCTGGCGAAGCAGACAGCCTCGATGTTCCTCGCATTCGCGTGCGGCTGCGCCGGTGTCGGTGATGGTCCGACGGCACTCGTCGCGACCTCCACCCCTGGCTTCAGCAGTGCCGCGAGTGGGCCGGTCTCTCGTCCAGCGGGCGGGAGCTGTACCACCGAGATCACCGGTGCGCCAACACGGCCTGGTTATGCCCTCTCTCTTTACATCACTGGCGTCTGCCAGCTCGCACATCTCGGGCGAACGACCATCGTCATCCAGCAGGACTTCGCTTTCGACGGCAGCATCGTCAACTCGACGACGCACACCGCGGCGAATGGCGATCTGCTCTTGAGCGAGTGGTACAGCGCTCCCGGCGAGAACACGTTCGATGGCATCAATGCCGTGTTCGCGGGCACGGAATCGTACGTCGGGGGGACTGGGCGCTTCGCTCACGCCAGCGGATCGAGCAGGGTGCAAGGTACGGCCGTCGTGGATGTTGCGACCGGAGCGTTCACGGGCGCGTACACGACGCGGGGCACCATAGCCTACTGAACCGCGGCTTCAAGCCTTTGCCTCCGACGCGGTCGCACGGATGGTGGGAACGCGCCTCTCAGTATGGAAGCCTCTTTCTCGCTCGAGCCGGCAAACAACCCAAAAGCCACTCGACGCGCACGGTAAACGAGCTCGCCCGCACACCCACCCCACCCCGGAAGATTCGAACATGAACGCAACCAAGGCCTTTGCGGCGCAACAGGCACGTGATGCGCTCACGCCGTTCTCGTTCGACCGACGCGAGCCGGGTCCGCGCGATGTCGTGATCGACATCTCCCACTGCGGCGTCTGTCATACCGACTGGCATTTCGTCAACAACGATTTCGGGATGTCGCTCTATCCCATGGTACCCGGCCACGAGATCGTCGGGACGGTGAGTCGCGTCGGGAATGAGGTCAGAAACTTCGCCGCCGGCG
>DATFOL010000161.1:0-8075 GCA_035265545.1 Gemmatimonadaceae bacterium
CCGCGCGAGCGCTGGTGGTCGCTCGAGGGCGGCGCGCTGACGCTGCAAGCGCGTCCCGACGATGTCGCGAGCAAGGGGCAGCCATCGTTCGTGGGCCGGCGGCAGCAGCACCTGCGGGCAACGTTCACGACCGAGATGCGCTTCGCGCCGGCGCGCGCGGGCGACCGCGCGGGGCTCGTCGCCTTCCAGAGCGAGAACTTCTTCTACGCGATGACGGTGACGCTCGCCGACGGCAAGCCGGTGGTGCAGGTGGAGCGGCGCGCCGGCGCGAACGAGGCTCCGACGATCGTCGCCTCGAAGCCGCTCGCGGCGGGGGTGGGGGCGCCGGTGTACCTGCGGATCGACGCCAACAATGACCGCTACGGATTCTCCTTTGCCACGGAGCGCGACCGGTGGATCCCGGTGCTGGAGAATGCGGACGGCCGCATGCTCAGCACCAAGGGCGCCGGCGGAGCAGGCGCCAACTTCACGGGAGTGGTGGTCGGCATGTATGCGCGCTCCGCGCCGTGAGGCGGACGCTCGCGATCATCGGGGCCTACTCGAGCTGGTCTCGGCGACGCGTCAGGTACGCGATCTCGGCGGTATTGGCCGCGAACGTGATTGCTTTGCCGTACGCCGCGCGCGACTCGTGAGTGCAGCCCAGGCGGCGCAGCAGATCGGCGCGCGTCGCATGGTAGGCGTGATAGCCGGCCAGCTTGCCCTCGAGGCGGTCGACGATTGTCAGCGCCCACGCCGCGCTTCCACCACCGCCTCCGTCTTCCGGCCGGTCTGGGCATACGCCCAGGCGAGGTACATCGCCGACACCGCGTACAGCGGGTCCGCGGCCTTCGCGTGCTCGAACGGCGCGACCGATTCGCTCACGTGCCCCGGGCGGTTGTTCGGGCAGCCGCCGCGCCGCGACGCCGAGCGGATGCGCGAGCTACCTCCGGTGCGCGCATAGAGCTCGCGCCCCAGCACCGCCCTCACGACTTTCGCGGGAGGCGAATGGTGAACGTGGTCCCCTCCGCCGACGTCGAGTGCAGGGACACGGCGCCGCCGTGCGCCGCGACGATGCGCTCGACGATGTAGAGCCCCAGGCCCTGATGTCGCCGATCAGCCGCGGCGGGACGCGCGCCGACGCGTTGTCCTTCCTGGAAGATCGCCGCCTGCTGCTCGGCGGGGATGGGCGGCCCCTCGTTGCGCACCGAGAGCGTCACCTCGTCGACGAGCCCGTGCGCGGAAACCACGATGGGCTTCCCCGGTGCTCCGTGCTGCACTGCGTTCCCCACGAGGTTCGTCAGCGCCTGCGTGAGTCGCTCGGCATCCCATCTCCCAGACAGATCGCCGGCCGTCTCCATCTGTACGATGCTGTCCGGGTACGAGGCCGCGATCTCCTGCACGACATCGTTCACCAAGCGCCTCGCGTCCACCTCCGCACGCACGACGGGGATGGCGTCGTCGAGTCGCGTGCGCGTGAACTCCACGAGGTCCAGCACCATCTGGTTCATGCGCCGCGCGCTGCTCGACGCGCGCGTCACGAGCGTGCGATGCGGCTCCTCGAGCTCTCCGGCGTCGAGCATGAAGCGCGTCGAGGTGATGATGGCGCCGAGCGGCGTGCGCAGGTCGTGGCTGAGGATCGCGAGGAAGCGCTCCTGCGTTTGAGCGACAGCCTGGCTGAAGCGCGACACCGACTCGGCGATGGCCTGGTCGATGGCCTCGTTGAAGCGGATGAGGTCCGTCAGGTCCGTGTGCGCCGCTGCCGTCTCCTCGGCGAGCCACAGACGCGTGACGCTCGCACGCAGCGCGCGGAACTCGGCGACCATCTGGCCGATCGTGAACCCGCTACCGGCGCGTCCCGTGCCATGCTCCTGCGCCGCGGTCGTGTCCCTGGCCTCGGCCGCGTCACGCTCACCGCGTGCTTTCTCGTCCTGCGCTCGATCGGACTGCGGCCGCTCGAGGTCCGCGGCGATGGCGATGAGCATCTCCTTCGCGTGGTCCCGCAGCGCCGCGACGTTCATCACCCCGCCACCGGGAAGGCTCCGCGCGAACGTCTCCCACTCGACGAGGATGGGCTCCGTGTTGTCGCGGATGAAGCGCGAGAGACTCGGCACCGCTGGCTGGTCCATTCGGCCGTGAGTCACAGCGGGCCACGCCCACGCTGCCCGAAGTACGCCTCGACGCACCACAGGATCACCTCGCGCGTTCGCGCGTCCCGGGCGGTGTCCGGGACGATCTTCGCGCGGTCCACCATGTCGGTAAGAGCCAGGATGACGACGCCAGGCGCGACCCCGACTTCGCGCTCGCCGCGCACGTACGTCCAGACAGCATCGCGGACCGTCTGCTCGTCGATAGGCGCGGCGGCGAGTGCTTCGACGATCGCAGCCCGCAGGTCGCGCGCGTCGCGATGCTGGGCGAGGGTACGCGTGGCCGCACGGGCGGGCGGGAACCGGTCCATGGTGCCTCCTGGAACTTCGGAGCACGGCTGACTGAGGACGGCTCTGAATCGCTGCACGAGGTCGCGGCAGCGTACCAAAGGGGCGCCGGAACCGGCGCCCGCCAGCCCCGTTGAATCTAGCGCGCGGGCGGCGGACGCGCCCCTGACGACTGCCGCCGCCGCGCGCCGCGCCGCTTACTGCAACGCGGCCAGGATCGATGGCGGGAGCAGAACAGCGTCGACGACATGCACGATGCCGTTCGACGCCGAGATGTTCACGAGCCCGAGATTGAGCGGCGCGCCGGCGATCGTCGTCCCCTCGACCGCGGCCCATTCGCCGTTGATCATGCGGATGCTCTGGCGCGCGAGCACACTCGTGGACGTGTGGCGCCCGCGCGTGACGTGAAAGGCGAGCACGGTGGGGAGGACGTCGCACGAGAGCACGGTCGCTTCGCCAAGAGCGCCGATCAGCGTCGCGAAAGCCGCGTTGGTCGGCGCGAAGACCGTGTACTGGCCGCCCACCGAGCCGAGGGTCGCGGCGAAGCTCGTACCGCAGTTGGCGTCCGAGTAGCCGATGGCGAAGACGAGCGTCGAGAGCGCGCTCGTCCCCTGCGCGAGCTCGACGATCGTGGCGGTGCCCGGCTTAGCGGCTGCGGCGGCTTCGCGCGACAGCGAGGGGTTATCGGAGGCAACGACGGGGGCGGTGGTCTCGTTGCACGCGGCGAGTGCCAGCGCGCCAATGGCGACGGTGAGGCGAAGAGCCGGAGTGCGCATAGGTTCCTCTGCTGAACGGGAAACGGGCGACCCGAGTGCCCGGGACGCGCGTCGCCGATGGGCGAACGCCGCGTCTCAACGGAGCATCCGGGGCATCAGTTCCCTCGAGCCGAGTTCACGTGCGCGAAAGCTCGCGATCCAGCGCCACGCAGCCGCACGGCCAAGCACGGTCGGCTCGGCGCTCGAGCGCGTGTGACGCGAATCGAACTCTAATTCCCGAGGGTCGCGCTCACCGGGATGAAGAAGCGCGGCTGAGCCAGCACCAGTGACGATGCGGCGGCAGAGCACCTGCTCTGCCGCCGCTCAGCGCAGCACGCTGATCGGATCGACGCGGGTGGCCCGGCGCACTGGCCCGAGCAGCGCGAGCGTACCGCACGCGACCAGGGTCAGGACCACGGCGACGAGCGTGGCAGGGTCGAAGGGCTGCACACCGTAAAGCAGCCCGCGCACCGCGCGCGCAACGACCACGATGCCGCCCGCGCCGGCGACGAGCCCGACCAGCATCCACACCCCGCCCTGCACCAGCACCAGATTCGCGATCGCCCGGCGGCTCGCTCCGAGCGCGATGCGAACACCGAACTCGCGCTCGCGGGCCGCGGCCATGCTCGCGAACATCGCGTACACGCCCACGGAGGCGAGCAGCAGCGCGAGCGCGCCGAACGCGGTCATCAGCATCACGGGCAGCCGCCGCGCCGCGAGACGGTCGGTAACGATCGACTCGAGCGTGCCCGCGTCGCGCACTGGCACCGCGCGATCGATCGCCGCGAGCTCGCGCCGCGCGGCGGGCAACAGCGCCAGTGGATCGCCGCGTGTCCGCACGAGAAAGACCGGCCCGTTCCACGGCGCCTGGCGGATCGACATGTAGAGCTCCGGCTCCGGCTCGGCACGCGCCGGATCGTGACGCACGTCGCCGACGACGCCGACGATCGTCATCGGCGGCGAGCCCGGCTCGGGGTCGAGGCGGATGCCGGAGCCGATTGCGTCGCCGTTCGGCCACCACCGCCGCGCCATGCTCTGGGTGATGATGACCGCGGGCGTGCCCTGGAGAGTTTCCGCCGGGTCCTCCGGGCCGAACGCGCGACCGTCGAGCAGCGGGATGCCGAGGGTGCGGAAGTAGTCGTCCGAGACGGTGCTGTAGAGCGCGATCGGCCGGTTGTCGGTGGCCGCCGGCACGTTCGCCGGCGAGAACTCGTTGCGGTCGCTCACGCGCGTCGGAAGCGCGCCCGCCGTCGCGACGCTGGCGACGCCGGGCAGCGCGCGCAGCCGCCCCTCGTACTGCTCGATGAAGCGGCGGCGCGCCTGTGCGCCCTTGTAGCTGCCACTCGGGAGCTCGACCGCCACGGTGAGTACGCCCCCGGGCGTGAGCCCGAGCGGTGCGGTGGTCATCGCCCAGAGGCTGCGCGCGAGCAGACCGGCACCGGCGAGCAGGCTGACGCAGAGCGCGATCTGACCGGCGACGAGCACGCCGCGCAGTTGGCGCGAGCGACGGCTCTCGCTGCTGCCGCGCGACTCGTCGCGCAGCGTGCCGCCCTCCACGCTCGCCCGGCTCACGGAGAGCGCGGGCGCGATGCCGAACACGAGACCGGTCGCGAGCGCCAGCACCGCGGTGACGAGCAGGGCGCCGAGGTCGAGCGAGAGGTCGGCGTAGGCGGGCAGCGCGCGGAGCGCGAGCCGGCGAAGGACGGCGAGCCCGCCGAGCGCGAGCAGGACTCCCGCCGCGCCGCCGGCGATCGCGAGCACCATGCTCTCGGTGAGCAGCTGCCTGACGAGCCGCCCCTGCCCCGCGCCGATCGCGACGCGCACCGCGAACTCGCGGCGGCGCGAGATGGCGCGTGCGAGTAGTGCGCCGGCGAGGTTGGCGCAGGCGATCACGAGCACGAGACCCGCGCTCGCCATCAGCACGAGCAGCGGCGTGCGCGTGTCGCCGACCATGTCCTCGCGCACGGGGATCACGCGCATCGTGGAGCGGCCGTTGTAGACGGGATACTCCCGCGCCAGATCGGCCCCGAAGGTGACCACCTCTCGCTGTGCGACGGCCGCGTCTACCCCGGGCTTCATCCGCGCGACGATGCCGTAGCTGTGCTGGCGGCGCGCGCGCACCGGGTCGCGCAGCAAACCTCGCAGGTCGAGCGGCATGTAGAGCTCGACGTCGCTCACCGGGCCGACGAAGCCGCGCGGGAGCACGCCGACGACGGTGCGCGGGATCCCGTTGACGCGGATCTGCTGGCCGACGGCGCCGACGTCGCTGGCGAACAACTTCTGCCAGAGCTCGTGGGTGAGCACGACGCTGTACGCGGTGTCGCCGACGGCGTCGTCGTCGCGGAGCACACGGCCAAGCGCGACCCGAGTGCCGAGCGTCGGGAAGAGCGCGGGCTCCGCGTAACCGGCCTTCAACACGCGCGGCCCGCCGTCCCCCTCGAAGATCGCGTCGCGTGCCCGACCCTCGAACGCAGCGATCTGCGTGAACGACCGCTGACGCGCGCGGAGATCGACGATGGTGCCCACGGTCAGCGGCGCACGCTCCATGGAGCCGTCGATCAGGCGGCCGTAGACGCGCACGAGCCGATCGGCATCACTGTACGGCAGCGCGTCGAGCAGCACCGACTTCACCACACCGAACACCGCCGCGTTCGCGCCGATCCCGAACGCGATCGTCACGATGGCGAGCAGCGAGAAGAGCGGCGTGCGCAGCGCCGAGCGCACGCCGTAGCGCAGGTCCTGCCGCAGGTCGTCGACCCATTCCACGCGACGCCGCCGTACGGCGTGTTCCCGGTCGATGGCGCTCATGCTCGTCCTCCAGTGGTAGATGTCACCGAAGCGCCGAAGCGCCTCGTCGCGGGCCGCGGCCGGCGCTAGGCCGTGTCGCGCGGTGAGCTCGGCGGCGTGCATCTCGACATGAAACGCGATCTCGTCGTCGATGTCGGCCTCGACCGGCGCGCGCCGCGTCGCGAGGCGGAACACGCGGCGGATGCCGTTCGGCAATGCCGGCCCACGCTGCTGTCCGTCGTTCACGTGGTGCGCAGCACCGCGAACACCGCCTCGGCGTAGCGCGTCCAGGTGGCGGTCTGCGCGACGAGCTGCTTCCGGCCGGCGGAGTTGAGCGCGTAGTACTTGGCGCGGCGATTCGCGTCCGAGACCCCCCACTCGCTCGTCAGCCAGCCGCGCTTCTCGAGGCGATGGAGCGCGTGGTAGAGCGCCCCCTCCTCCACCTGCAGGGTGCCGCTCGTGGTGTCCTCGATCCAGCGGGCGACGGCGTAGCCATGGCGCGGCCCCCAGATGAGGGCCTTGAGGACGAGCACGTCGAGCGTGCCCTTGAGGAGGTCGAGTCCATCGTCGCTCATGACGGGAGCATGGGTCGGGGTCTTCCCTGAATCATTCTGGGGAGAGCAGTATGCAGGATCGGAGCTTCCGCCGTCAAGTCACCGCACGATGGCGAGCCCATTGATGCCGGGGCGACCTCGTGCAGCACGACTGCCTGAACTGGCCCCGCACTCCGCGCGCTGATCGACCATCTGCGCCAGTCGCCGCAGGTGGGACGCGGGCGCAAGCGCGCGCGTTGAGCTCTCCGCCTACCTGAGGCGCGATCGTCGGGCTGTAGAGTCCGATGGCGACTCGCGGCTCCCTCTTTGCACCGCCGTCGCCGCTCGCAACCACGACGTCCCTTTCACGAGGTCGGCACGTGACCACATTCAGCGTCGGCTACTTCGTCGGCAGCCTCGCCAAGGCGTCGATCAACCGCAAGCTCTCGGTCGCCCTCACGCGTCTGGCGCCGCCCGAGCTACAGCTCCGCGAGATCCCGATCGGCGAGCTGCCGCTCTACTCCTACGACTACGACAAGAACTACCCGCCCGCGGGCCGCGCGCTGAAGGACACGATCGCGTCCGTCGACGCGGTTCTGTTCGTGACGCCAGAGTACAACCGGTCGATCCCTGGCGCGCTCAAGAACGCGATCGACTGGGCGAGCCGTCCGTGGGGTGAGAACTCCTTCGCACGCAAGCCATCGGCGGTGATCGGGACGTCGCCCGGCTCGATCGGCACGGCCGTCGGCCAGCAGCACGTCCGGAGCATCATGGCGTTCTGCAACTCGCCGATGTTCAATGCGATCGAGGCATACATCCAGTTCACCCCCGGACTCATCACCGACGACGGCGAGGTCACGGTCGAGACGACGAGTGAGTTTCTCGCGAACTACATGAAAGAGTTCCACGCGTACATCACGCGTGTGTACATGGCGATCCCACGAGGGAGTGGCGCGGCGGCCGCAGTCTCGTCGTAGGGACAGCATCACTGCGCCCCGCTCAGCGCGTCACCGTCACCACGACGCGCTGGTAGCGAGTGAGCGATGGACGTCCGTCGTCCGTCGCCTCGAGCACGAGCTGGATGGTCTGGCCCGCCGCCGCGTCGGCGGGAACGCGGAAGCTCGTCGCGAGCGAAGCGGGAGTCTCGAGCGTGACGTCGCCGGGGTAGGTGTCCACGTCCTTCCAGCGCCACCACTTCACGGTCATGGCGTTGCCGTCCGGGTCGGACGTGATGCCCTCGAGCCGCACCGTCTCGCCGGGGCGCGCCGATACACGCGTACTGCCGCGAATCGTCACCCTCGGCTCGTGGTTGGCGGCGGCGTAGGTCGGCGTCACCGACCACTTCACGCGCGCCGCGAAATCGTTCTGCGCCGCCGGAGCGAAGTTGGGCTGCGGCGACGGCGGTCGGGTGGCCGGACCCTCGGGTCCGATGCCCTCCAGGCTCTTCAGAAACGCGGCCATCCCGCCCTGCCCCGCAGCCGGCGCGGCTGGCCGCGGCGCCCCCGGATTCACGACGACGCGGCCGCCCCAGCCGCCGGGAGTTCCGTCGCGGTATGCGGCGAGCCCGTTGCCGATCAGGTTGAAGAAGG